>CAYSPS010000001.1:0-16511 GCA_964432975.1 uncultured Pseudomonadota bacterium
AGCCTATTCTATTTGAATTTCAGATTAACGCCAGTTGAGTTTTCAGACGCGCTCTTAAAATTGACCGCGTCATCACGGCTAGTTTTTCCTTTGTACACGTCTTGTAAGGTTACGGCATTGATGAGTGAAAAAAGCATGCTGAAAGTAATTAACATTAACTTTTTCATAAAAACTCCTTTTTTAGACCGTCTAACCATTTTATTTAACAAGCCTGGTTGAGTTTATAGCTTTTTTTGGTTCTATGCGACAACCTCCTTTGTAAAATCTTAAATAACAACTTTCACTTATGATCATAATAACATTGCTGCACCACCAAAAGCAATAGTTTTTGTAATTTTTTTTAAAATTAGAAATTATTTTTAATTACTGCTCGTTGTGCGCTTGGCAACGCTTGCAGAGCTCATACATAAGCTCGTGGGCCTGGCGGGGGGAAAGCTCATCGGGATTAATGCTTGCAAGAATTTTTTGAAATTGGTGACAGGTTGGGCAGGCGTGGACTGGTTGAATGGTAACTGGCGCTGGCGCAGGGGGCTGTAAGGTTGGCGCAGCTGGATTATTTTGGAGCGGTAATTGGTGCAAAAGTTCTTGCGCTCGTTCAATAATTGTTTCTGGTACGTTGGCAAGGCGTGCAACATGTATGCCAAAGCTGCCGGGTGCTGTGCCGCGTATGATCGTGTGTAAAAATAAGATGCGCCCGTCTTTTTGTGCACAGGCGGTGTGATAATTTACAATGCCGGGCAAGCGTTCCAGGCTGGTAAGCTCATGATAATGTGTAGCGAATAAACATAAAGCGCCAACGTGTTGATGCAAATACTCGATCACGGCATGTGCGATTGCCATGCCGTCATACGTGCTTGTGCCGCGGCCAACCTCATCGAGTATAACCAAACTTTTCGTTGTTGCTTGCGTGCAAATGGCGGCAGTTTCTTCCATTTCAACCAAAAACGTACTTTTGCCATGTGCAACATTGTCTCCGGCACCAATGCGGGTAAAAATACGATCAAAAATAGGGATTTGAGCGCTTTGAGCTGGTACAAAGGAGCCGCAATGCGCCATCAGGCTGATGAGGGCAACTTGGCGCAAATATGTTGACTTTCCACCCATATTAGGGCCGGTAATAATCCAAAGTCGCTCGTGCTCATGCATAGTGCAACTATTGGCAATAAAGTTTGCACCTAAATTGCGGCTTACCACCGGATGCATGCCATTGGTAATAATAAGTGTACGAGGGGTTGCTGTTTCAGAACCTATTTCAGGACAACAATAATTGTTGTCATATGCAGCAAAAGCAAAGCCAAGCAGTGCATCAAGCATGGCGAGCGCATGCGCCATGGCACGTAGCTGCGGCAATGCATTTTCAACCGTTTGTTTGATGTCATCATAAACGTGCAGCTCAAGTATGTTTATGTGTGTACGCGCACGCAAAAGCTGTTGCTCGATTTCACGTAGCTCGGGCATATTAAAGCGTTCAACGTTTGCAAGTGTTTGTTGTCGTTCATAATCAGGTGGAACCAGGGGCAAGTTTGGCTTGGTAATTTCGATGTAGTACCCTTGCACGTTATTGTAGCGAATCTTGAGTGAACTAATCCCCGTGCGTTCTTGTTGCGCACGTTCAAGGGCAAGAATACGTTCATGCGTATGCGTGAGCGTTTCACGCATTGTATCAAGCTCATGATTAAAGCCATTTTTAATGATCCATTCTTTCGTTTGATCGTCATTAAGCGCGCTTGTGAGCAGATTCAAAAGTTCTTGCTGTTCCTGCGTATATTCATGTATACGTGCCAAAAGCTTACTTGGGGGAAGCTGGCTGAGATGATGACCAATCTGAGGTAGGCACATGATGGCGTGTTTAATGTGCACATAATCGTGCAGGTGCGCACGTCTGAGCGCTATGCGTCCAACAACGCGCTCCAGGTCGCCAACGGTGCGCAATAGTTCTGCTAATTCTTGGCTGATGGCGATGTGTTGCACGAGTATTTGCACGCTTTCAAGTCGTTGATTAATCAATTGTGCATTAATGAGTGGACTGACAATCCATTTTTTGATCAATCGCGATCCCATGGCAGTATGTGCCTGATCAAGTATTTCAAAGAGTGTGTTTTTTGTGCCGCCGTCTTGCATATTGCGCACGAGTTCAAGATTGCGCATAGTTGCGCTATCAAGAATAAGAAAATCAGCGCTGTTATATACATTTAATTTTTTACAGTACGTAAGCGCACGCGGTTGGTTTTTGTGCAAATACCAATAAAGTTGTTGTAGCGCATGGTAAAGGACTGATGCATGATTATGTGCAAGCGGGTGGCTTGTGAGTATGTTATCAATCCACGCGGGTTGTTGCGCTTGATCCGCCTGTGCTGGCGAGCTTAAAGCAAAACCATTTTTAATGAGCCATTCGCGCCATTCTTGTGCATGCGGACCGTCGACAATAACTTCATCAGGCATAAATCGCTCAAGTTGTGCATCGAGCGCGCGCGTGTCTTGAAGATCAAGCGTTGTTGCAGATAAGTGTCCGGTAAGTACTTCCAGAACAACAAAGCCACCATGTGTTTTTGTGCAAAAAAGTGAACATAAATACGAGACACGTTTGTCATCAAGTAAGCTGCGCTCAGTAAGTGTTGCGGGTGTAAGGACGCGTGTAACGCCACGTTTAACAACGGTGCCAGGACGTGCGTCTTCAAGTTGATCTGCAATGGCAACATGTAAACCGGCTTTAATGAGCCTGCTTAAGTAGTGATTGATCGCATGAATTGGTACGCCGCACAGCGGAATTGGTTTTTCTTTGTGTACGCCGCGCTGTGTGAGTGCGATGCCTAAAATGGGTGCTGCGCACAGCGCATCATCAAAAAATAATTCATAAAAATCCCCGACCTGAAAGAGCAAGATTGTATCTGGGTATTGTACCTTGATGCTGAAATATTGCTCCATTAGCGGGGTGGCTTTTTGCCCGCTCATTTTGTTATGTGTTTGTTCTTTCACGCAGCGCACCAACCAATGGTTTGATTTCAGCAAAATCCGTGAATAATGGTTGACGGAGGCTGATATTTAAATACTTTGATAGCATTACATCATGCCATATTCTCAGCGCGCAGACAAAGTCTTGTTGATTGCCATAGCGAACCATGAGTTTATCGCGTGGGCTTTTGAGGTTCATGTGAAGTGTTGCAAGAGCTTGGATAACGACTTGTACGGTTTGATAGTTTATTTGTACTGGTTGCGGCGCGCGCATATCGCGTGGCTCTGCCAACAGCGTACCCCACAAGTTATTGGTGTCTAATTCATCACAGAATTTTTCAAGTGGCACGAAAAGCGCCGCGGCTTCTTGTCCGTATTGTTGTTGATACTGCGTACGAATAATTTTTTCTACCCATTGACGTGCGTAGGAAACTTTAGAAGCCTCATCTTTGGACATACCAAATTGTGCAAGTTCATAAAGCAATGCCGGAGCTTGTTCGCTTAATGGTTCATGTTGATAAAATAATAAATAATATGTGTCATTCTCATCTTTTTTCACGAGTAATGCTTCTTTATATGATTCATACATTTCGGGTACGATAAGACCCACAATGTGCTCGTACCACATGCGTCGAGCCTGTTCGCTCAATGTAGTAACGAGTGCTTGATCAAGTTCATACGCTTTGAGCGAACGAATTACATTGAGTTTAAGTCCATTTTTGAGTGTGCAGGTGCGCCGGTCCTGAGCAAATGATGCGATAGGTGCTTCAAGTTGCGTCCATAAATCACGAATCGTGTCTTGTGGGTGATACTGTGCCGTGAGTGAACGCACAAGTTCTGCAAGTTGTGCAAAGCGTGTTACGCTAAAACGCGAGACAGCTTCGTAAAATGCACTGTATTGATAATGTGAAATAGTAGCTATTTCTTGTTCGATGCGAATGCGAGAACGTGTCAAAACTTCATTGAGTTCTGGTGCGTGATTTTTTTGTAAATCATTAATTGCTGTACGCAATTGCTCATGGACGCGTATAGACGAAAGATTTTGAATGTCGGTGCCGCTGTTGTTGATGATGGTGCCATAGACGACCCACCGTAACAACGTTTCCAAGTATAAATTTCGTTCAAGCTGGTCTTTATAGTCGGTGAATAATGGGTACAGTTCATGTTGATGCGCAAAGTTGTTATATGTGCTGTGTGGTAAGTCAAAGTCATCGTGGTAAAATTCTTTGAGCTGTTGGACAAAATAATTAATACGCACCGTTTCGCGCGATGTGCGGGTATACATGCCCAAAAAGTCGATCAGTACGAGGTGTTTAACGCCTGCCTTAGTAAGCTGATTTGTCAAATCATGCATAAAATGTTCATAGCGCATGGGCATTGCCAGCCCGCGATCAAAAATCATGAGCTCGGGTTCTTTGATTTTTAAGCCCTGAGAGTGTGCTTGATCAAAGGGGACAAGCAGCCGTATTTGGCGCGCATCATGTATATTAAATACGACATGTTTATCGGCAATCAAACATGGGCACCAGCACGGATGTTTGTTGCATTGTATTGCAATATTCACGACATGGTCTTCGATGGTTTCGATTGTGCCGCCTGCGCGCAATTGTTCTTGCTTTTTATTAAATTGTGCACGCAGTTCATGCTGATGCGCTTGAATATGTGTGTATAAATCTGATTTATCTTTTTTACTGAGTGTGCTGAATCCAAGATCAATGTACACAGAGCCTTCTGGTTTTGCACAGTAGTGACTTACTTGTGCGGGTAAATCAGCAATGATTACGTTATCTGAATATTGGTAGAGCGTTGCGCGTTGCGATGATGCGTTACTGAAGTGTTGATATTTATCAAATTGTGCGCCATGCTGTTGCCAATTTATGATATTGCCCAAAAGGGTACTTTTACCAACGCCATCAACAAAGCTCCAAAAAACATAGGCAGTTTTTTCGTTCTGAATTGGTTGTAGTTCTTGAACAAATCGTTTAACAAACACTTGTGCATTGCGGGTGACCGCTGCCGGTTGTGCTTCCGTAGTTTCGATAGGATAAGTTAAGTCTGGACCGACAAAAAGCGTTTTGACTGCAATAGGACTTTGCGCCAAATGTTTGACATAATAAAGCGAAAATAAAATGTCTTGTGTGGCGATGGTTTTTGCCTGACTATTTTTGCTTTCTGCCTCATAAAGCGATTGCCAAAAATTGATGAGGTAGCGAAAGATTGCGCTCATATCTCCAATGCGCACATGTTGTTGCATGCCACTTTGATATGCGCTGACAAAATTATGCCATTGCCCGAGCGCATGTTCGCGCACAATTTCAGTATTTGGGGCAAAAAGTTCGACATCGTCGGCTTGTATGTGTTGCACAAGAGCGGTGCGCTGTGCGCCAGCATCTTTAAAAAGATACCCGGTAAGCAAGCCAAATAAATTGGCTGCTGCAAATTCCCAGCCGCTGTTAGTTTTTGTAACCGCTTCATCGCAAATTTGTGCATGTGAAAGACAATCGAAGTAATGTGGAACGGCGTTATGTTCATAGCCCATAATAAGTACGCGATGATCGATGGCAAATGTGTGTTGTGTTAAATAATTTTCAAGTTGTTGCAGCGATGCTTGTGTTTTGCTTAAAATATAAGGATGATATTCCCGCGTAAAGCGTCCCTCAGGGTTAAAGGCGTAGCCATCGATAAAACTCTTGGCGAATGTCGCAAAATCGGTGTGTGCATAAGTTATTAGTGGGAATGCATATAAAAAGCTGAGGGCAAGAGCGTGTATTTTTTTTAGCATGTTGCTTTCGCCTCATCTTCAAGCTGCGCAAGTAAGCGCATGATCGTTGATTGAATTACCGATTGTGTGCGTTCATAATGATATGCAAGTGCTCGCGCTTGATGAGCCGCAGGTTGTGCTTTGTGACAACACAAGTGATATATTTCTTCAAGTTCGATGGTAAATCGTGCAAGCGCAGTTGCATGGGCACTGATCAATTGTGGCTCTTCGTAAAGATAGTTAAGCTGACGTAAAATAACATTCACGAGTTGCTCAAAAAAAAATTGATAAAAATTGATAAATGCATTGGAATCGTATTGCGCAATAAAATCTGGTAATGGTACAAAATTATCTGCGCGAGCATCATTTACTGGCGGTAAATCTTTTTTTTCAATGAGGCGGTTATTGCCTACATCAACCGCATATTTATGTAAAAATGCATGATATGCGCGACATTCAGTGATCCAAAACATATCGCGGCTTTCGTGCATATAACGCTCGATCGTGCTGTATGCGTGTGTACGCTGTTGGGCATATTCACGTGGATCATTATGCGCATAAAACCAGCGCTCATTCGCGCTCGCCAGAAAATCGCTCACTTGGTGCCACGCGAGAGTAAATGTTGTAACATCCATACGTGCAAATTCTTTGCAGATCCAGCCAGCGCTCCAGTAGTACCTTTGCAGATCATGTATAAAAGTGACAAGCTGCTCCTGTGCGTGCGGTGTATCGGCCTTGGTTAAAGCTATTGTACAAATTAGTGTGCAAAAAAATTGTTTACACTTCATAATACTTTTTAAGCAAGTATTGGATTAATCTCTAATGTTAAGCACCACTCTTTAAGCAGCTTTGTATATGCGTATACCTGTGCGAGTATATGCTCAGATGGTTGCATGGCGTTCTGTTGCGGGTCAAGCAATTGCGGTAATTTTTGAGCGAGCGCATTGGTGTGCGTGATAATATCACTGATAAATGTACGCAATTGCTCGCGCATGGTTGGTGATGCAGTTTGCGCGTTTGCATGTTTATAGGTAAGGTACCCTAAACAGTGTGTGAGCGCGGCAATTAATTCATTCCATGAGTTGATAAACTGACTGCGTACTGCGGTGCGTGCTTGGGCCGATAATTGTGCGCCATAACCTGCAAGCAACTGAAGCTTGACGAGTTCATCAAATGTGTTGAGTGGTACATATTGGGAAGCCAGTGTTGGATGTGGTTGCGTATGCGCGGTAACAACAGGAATGTGTTGATGATTGCCAAGTTCGGCGCCTTGTGCAATCGTCGTTTGCCAATTAATATGCGTATTTTTTAGAATTTCAAATGTTGGCGTATCCGTTCCCTCAAGCAATGCCGCATAGTGCACGACATGTTGACAGCGAGTCTCGAGCGCAGTTTTTGTTGTAAGCATCCATGGCCAATTGAGTGAGCGATAGTAACGTTCGCATGCATTAACTGTTTTTGTGATCGCCGTTGCCCCAATGGTGTTGATTGCAAGAAGTGCAAAACCAGCCGGCAATATGTTTGCAACACTGAATAAACTGTTTTTGGCAAATGTACCGATCGCTCGAATGCTTGAGCCAAGCCATGAATGAGTGCGCGCAGAAAGCGTTGGCGGTTTATTGGAATTGGACGTATTTGATGTATTTGTTTTCCCCGCAGAGTCTTGGTTAGGGTCAGTTTTTTCGGCAGGTTTTTGTGGTGTTGCGGGGATGCTTGGCCAGATTTTGTAAAGTCCGTAAATACTTGCAATTGCTAATGCCGTGCCAACGATTGCGGTAACAACACGTGCACGATACGTGCTTTCAAGTTCACGCTTGATAAGATGTGCATGCGCAGTAATTAATGGCTGCTCCAGACATCTGAATTGTGTTTCCACGTGCGCAGTATTGCCATGCGTGTTTAAAAATACGCTCAGCAGAAAGAGACTTAAAAATCTTTTCATTGCATCCTCCACTAAAATTATTTCATGAATTACTTACAACGGTGGCAACATGCCAGGATAACTTGCAGGTGCTGGTGCCAGGCTGCTTACTGCTTGGCCGGGTTTGTTGCGCTGTAATGCAATTGCTTCTTCTTGGTTAATAATTTGTGCAATGTGTATGAGCGTTTCGCAGCAACTTTTGCTGATGAATTCAAAATCATCTTTTAGGCGTGCGATATCGCCGTCTTCATGGACTTGTTCACAAAGCGTAATAAGTCGTTTTATATAATTAAGTGCCGTGCTCGTTAAATGTGCAACGGCAGTGCGATCAATACCTTTGAGCTCATCAATGCGCAAAGATGTATTTTTTGACTTAAGCCAATGCATCGTGCGCCATGCTAGGGCGGCCAATGCGGCATATTTGGCAATGCGAATGCTTTGATTTTTCCAGTTACCGTGCCAAGACCAAGCCTGCGCTGCGCGCACGTGGTCGCCTGCTTGCGTATATTGCTTAATACGTTCTATTTTGCTTTGTTCAAGCGCTGGTTCGAGCGCACCCGTACGGTGCAATGTACCAAGATCTATGGTTTCTACATATGCTAAGTGATCAAAGTGTTCTGGTGAAGTCATTTGCATAGTGTGCCAAAGGGAGCCAAAGCCACTGGCAATTGCAGCAATATCTAATATTTTTTCGTAACGATTGTTGGTTGGCTGTATTTCTTTTTTGTAATATGCAAGGCGTGTTTCAAGTTGTTGCGCAATGTACTCCAAATCGCGTTTAAGCGCTTGCACGCCAAAGGGTATACTTGTAGCAGGTGCCTGTTGTGCTTGGCCTGCTTGCTGTTCTAAAACGTGCGCACGTACAACGCGAGCGCCGGCGACAACTTTGCTAATGTGCATGATGTCACGTTCCAAAGTCCATTTAAACCAGACCAGTTCACGTGTTTCAAAGCCACATTCAGTATGAAAAGCTCGCATAAGCACACGCCAGGTATTAGCCAATATTGTTTGCGCTTTTTTAAGCGGCGACGCGATGAGCGTATTAAGAACTTGGGCCGTGCCACTTTTTGCTACCTGAGTAATGCCTTGTGCTACGCCAATTTGGGCAGCTTGCATCGGTGCAACATTCGTCCAACTTTGTGCATTAGAAAGTGCTAACAAATCTGTAAAATCAGCTCGATCGTCAACACCGTACGTACAGTTCACACACACAAGAACAACTGATAACCACCACATACGCATACGCATAATTTCTCCATGAAAGTTTTTGATAAAATTTAAAACCCCACTATGCCCAACAGTGTAACAGTTTTTTTTGTGCACGTAAAATTTAACCTACAAAAAGAGGCCGTGCGCAGCCTCTTTTTGTAGAATTAATAAACTGATAGAATTTTTAATGTGTAAGTGTTGTGAGGTATACCATAAATTCGGGTCCATATTTTGGGTTTTTTAGCCCAAAATACGTGATTGCTTTGAGCCAGCCAAGTGGTGTGCCAATGTCGTGCCGCTCACCTTTGATCGTATATGCAAGGACGCGATCGCCATTTTTAATGAGTGTAGCAATAGCATCAGTGATTTGGATTTCATTTTTTGCGCCTGGTTTGGTTGTTGCTAAAATATCAAAAATTTTGGTTGGTAGGACATAGCGACCGGTGAGCGCTAAGCGTGACGGAGCTTTATCTGGTTGTGGTTTTTCGATTATGTTGCCGCATTCAACCAGGTCGGGCGCTAATTGTTTGGTGGGGGCGACAATGCCAAAAGCTGAAACTTTTTGTGCTGGAACTTCTTGCACGGCGACAACCGCTGCTTGGTGTGCGCGCGCAATCTCCATCAATTGTTTGATGCCTGGCGTATCACCCATGCATAATTCGTCTGGTAAGATAACGGCAAAATAGTCTTCTTGTACGGCGTGATGTGCCTGATACACGGCGTGACCAAGTCCAAGTGCATCTTTTTGTGTTACATAAGTGATTTGGACTGGTAAATGTGCTTGTTCAAGATAATGCATGATCATGGGTTTTCGTGCATTTGTCACAATGACGATGTGCGAGCAGCCCGCGTCTATTGCCTCTTGAACAACAACCTCTATTGCTGGTGTTGTTCCTACGGGCAGAAGCTCTTTGGCTACCGTTTTTGTCCAGGGGAAAAAACGCGTTGCGGTGCCTGCAGCCGGTATGACGACGGTGTTAATATTAAAATTTTGCTTTGCAATAGTGGTGAAAAAAATGCTCCAGAAACAGACAAAGAGTGACGTCTTATTGTACATAAAAACCCTTTTTGGTTAATACAAAAATTGTATAAACTAGCATACAATATCACATGATATCATTTGTGCAAATTTGGGGTATGTGAGCTTTGAAAGGTAGCTGTATGAAAATCGTGCAATGGTTATTTTTATTGTTCGTGCTTATGCGTGTGCAACCGTCTTTTGGTATGGATGGTTCACATAAAAAGCGGAACATGTTACTTGGTGCGGGAGCTGTTGCGCTCGTTGGTGCTGGTGGTGCATTAACTTATTGGCATATGCACAATCATGAAGAACCCGATCTTGTCAGAGGGACAATAGGTGTGTCAGAAGCGATCCCTCCTGAGGGGCAGTCACATTGGAAAAGAAATGCGCTTATTGGTGGGGGCATATTGACCTCAATAGCTGCTGGAGTTGTTTATGTGCGTGGTTTTTGGGGCGGTGCAAAAAAGGGACCTGCCGGAGACGGGCAAGGGCGTGAAGCAGGAAGTTCGCAACTGGTGGATGCTTTGGGCCAGTCGGCTGGTGAGAGCGACCCGCAAAGTGAATTAAATGCGATTGCGGCTGAACTTGATCGTCTCGGAGTAGCTGATGATCCAGCATTACCGTCTGCTTTGCGTGCGTCTGAAGCAGGGGATGGTGGTCATGGATTGGATCAAGTGGGCGCCAGCGGCGTACAGTCTCCTGGGGCGCCAAAGCCAGAAAGTCCGCGGCAAAGCATTGAAGGAGCGATGCGTGAACTGAGTCCAGTTGGATCGGTTGAAGGTGTGCATGAAGCTTTGCAAGAACCGGCCCAACCGGCCGCAGTTGTCACAACATTAAGAGCAGTTAGCCCTGCATTGGAACCACAATACGCAGCACAAGATGAATTGGCCGCGATTGAGACCGGACTTAATGATCGAAATGTATCTGATGTCCCTTATTTGCATGTCAACGAGGATTATCTTGCCCAGCTTTCTCAAGACCTGAGCATTACACAATGTGTGCCGCCAGATTGCGTGTCTATGGAGTTGCCGCTTCATCAATTAATTTTCAAGCTTAATCAATTGATAGTAAGCGCTGGCGGTGATTGTACGCTTGTTTGTAGCGGTGATCTTTCTCAAGATGATGGTCCTGTATCACAAGCACAACGATTGAAACAGCGCATGCTTTTCAGCCAAGTATTTCAACGAGAGTTGTCGTATTATTTAGAACGACTTCATCAATTACAAGAAGCCAACGGGCGTGGGCAATTGGGCTAATTCGCCGCGGTGGGGCATTTGACTGAAGGGTCATAAAATTTTAATTTTCGCAGTGAGAGAGCTGAAAAGCTCTCTCACCAATTCTTGTGCTCATTCGGTCTCTTCTGTTACGGTAACTTGGGTACCGTATGGGCGATGAAAAAATATCACTTTTAACGTGCGCGCGTGCACTTGTCATAAGTGTTGGAATTTTAGTTATCGTTGGCTTTATATTTGTATATTCGGCAAGCTCCATTTATGCGCTTGCCTACACGCAGCATCCGAGCTATTTCGTCATTAAACAGTTATTAGGGTTATTTTTGGCTGTCGCGATTGCTATTGGGTGTTCTCGCGTTCCGGCGCGCATGTTGTATCAATGGTCATGGCTGTGGTTGCTGGCAAGTCTTGGACTGACACTCGCGACATTGATTCCTGGTTTTGCGCTGCGCATACATGGTTCAAGTCGCTGGTTACACATTGGTGGCTTTGTGTTTCAGCCAAGTGAAATTTTGAAATGGGCCCTTATTATTTTTATTGCATACGTGCTTGATCGCAAAGAGCATTTGATTAAGCATCCTTGGCGACGATATGTGCCAATTATTCTTGTGCTGTGTATAACGGCAGTTGTTTTGTTAAAGCAACCAGATTTTGGCATGGCAGTTACCATTGGTGCAAGCGTAATATGTCTTTTTTTTATTGCATATCCCGATTGGCAGTATGTGCTTTGGTTATGTGTTGCCGCCATACCAGCGCTTGCGCTTTTGATTTGGAAAGAACCGTATCGCTTTAAACGCATTCTCATTTTTCTTAATCCTTGGCAGGATCCGCAAGGTGCTGGTTTTCAAATTATACAGTCTCTGATTGCTATAGGGTCTGGTGGTTTGTGGGGACGCGGTATTGGCAATTCACATCAAAAATTTTTTTATTTGCCAATGCAGCACACTGATTTTATTTTTTCAATTATTGCCGAAGAGGTTGGTTTTGTTGGTACGTGTGCGCTTGCGCTTGTGTATGCATTTTTTTTGTTTAAAGGATTGCAGCTCAGTTGGCGACTTTCTTGGCCATTTGCACGTTATGTAGTGCAGGGATTCGTCATTTTGGTGAGTTTGCAGGCGATGATCAATATGGCTGTCGCTATCGGATTATTTCCAACCAAGGGAATTGGTTTGCCATTTGTAAGCTATGGCAATTCTGCACTTTTGGCAAATATCATGATGCTTGGTATTGTTTTGGGTTTGGTGCGCAATCAGATGCAAACAGATTTTGCTGCCCACTAATTTAGCTTTTATACGTATAATGCGTTATACTAAAGCATAGTAAATTCATCCCAGATGAGGGTATACCATGGCGACTGCTTCTGATAAATCAGATAAAAAAATAAGTTTTAAAGAAACACTTAATCTGCCAAAAACAGATTTTCCTATTCGTAGTGATTTTAAAGAAAACGATGCGCGTATGATTGCACGGTGGGAGCAGGAAAATTTGTTCTCGACATCGTTTACCCATAATAAGGGTGCGCAAAAATTTATTTTGCATGATGGCCCACCATTTGTGAATGGACCGATTCATTTGGGGCATGCATTTAATAAAATTCTTAAAGACATGATTGCCAAAACGCGTCGCATGGCTGGCAAACATGTGCCGGTCACCCCTGGATGGGATTGCCATGGGTTGCCAATCGAAATAAAAGTAGCGCAAGAATATCCTCACGCATCGCGCATTGAACTTATTGCGCACTGCCGCTCGCGTGCGCAGTATTGGAGTGAAATGCAATGCACGCAATTTAAGCAACTTGGTGTGCTCATGGATTGGGGACATCCATATTCAACCATGAGTCCGGGCTATGAGTCCTCAATTATTCGGGCATTTGCACAGTTTTGTGAGCAGGGGTTTGTCGAGCGTAATTTTAGAACAATACCGTGGTGCGCACATTGCCAAACTGCGCTTGCTGCTGCTGAAATTGAATATAAAGATCGCAAAGATCCGTCGTTGTACGTGTGGTTTGCATTGCATCCGGAGGCGCGGAAAAAATTATTTCCATTGCTTGAAAAACCTGTCGGATTTTTGGTCTGGACGACGACGCCCTGGACATTGCCTCTTAATCGTGCGGTTGCTTTAAAGCCCGCAACAACCTATGACGTTCTTGTTCTTGCTGATGGGCGTTATGCGATTGTTGCACAGCCATTGAAAACGGCCGTGGCCAAATTACTTGGCATATCTGATACTGCCGTTATGAGCATCAAATCTGATGATCTGATTGGCGCTCGCATTGCGCACCCAATTGTATCTGGAAAATTTGTTCCCGTGATTGCCGAACAGGGCGTTTCGCTGCAAGATGGTACTGCATGTGTGCATTGTGCGCCTGGCTGCGGTCCTGACGATTATGAGATGGGCATCAAAAATAATCTAGAAATTTATTCACCCTTAGCACCGAATGGAACATATGCAGCAGATATCGAACCGGCTGAGCTTGCGGGCATGTCGATTGCCGATGCACAGGGGTGGGTTATTACGCATGTACAAAAAACTGGTTCTTTGGTGTACAAAGAAAACATTGTGCACTCATATCCACATTGTTGGCGCTGTCGCAATGGACTCATGTTTCGCGCAACCAAACAGTGGTTTCTGAGTTTGCATCGGCACCATTTGCGTGAAAAAGCCATACAAGCACTTGATCAAATGAGTTTTTTACCCGAGACAAGCAAAAATCATTTGCGCGCTGCGCTTGAAAGTCGCCTTGAATGGTGTATTTCTCGTCAGCGTGTATGGGGAGTTCCTATTCCAGCGCTCTTGTGCACACAATGTGACGAGGCACTCGTGACGCCCGAACTTTTAAAACGTGTTGCCGCGGGTATCAGTGCACAGGGCATTGAATATTGGGATTTGGTTCCATTGGCAGAATTGACGCATAACGCGCGGTGCGCACGTTGTGGTTCGTGCGAATTTAAAAAAGAGCAGGCAATTTTAGACGTGTGGTTTGATTCGGGTATTAGTCATTATGCCGTACTCAAACAATTTGCAGAATTGGCTTTTCCGGCTGATATTTATTGTGAGGCGCGTGATCAGGCGCGCGGGTGGTTTCAAAGTTCTTTGTTGACGAGTATGGCGCTTGAGGGACAAGCGTGCGTACGTACGATTGTGACGCATGGCTACACGGTTGATGAAAAAGGCCAAAAGATGTCCAAATCTGTGGGCAATGTTATTGCGCCACAAGAAATTATAAATGAATTTGGTGTTGAAGTATTGCGTTTGTGGGTTGCGAGTTTGGACTATGCTGATGATTTGACCGTATCACGTGCATTGTTTGCAAACGTGCAAGAAGTGTATCGTAAAATACGCAACACGGCGCGCTTTTTACTCGCCAATCTTTATGATTTTTCTCTTGAGTCTGATGCTATTGATTTTGATAAGCTTTTGCTTATCGATGCGTATGCGCTTCATAATTTATTTTTGCTCCATAATGATGTGCGTGCTGCATATGAGCGTATTGATTTTACTGCCGTGTTTCACCGTTTAACCGATTATTGCACCAATGAATTGAGCGCATTGTATTTGGATATTATTAAAGATCGGTTATATGTTGAACAGGCTGATGGACATGCGCGTCGGTCGGCACAAACCGTATGTTGGCATATTTTAGATACGCTTACTAAACTTATGGCGCCAATTTTATCCATTACCGCTGAACAAATTTCTGATCATTATCAGCACAATAAAAAATCTTCGATTCATGTGCAAAATTTTCCTGAATCAATTGATATTTGTCGCATAATGCAACATGGTGTAAAAACAGGTTTAGCAGCTCCTATTGGTTATCGTTCTCATAACGTACTCTCAGAGATCGAAGCTACAAATTTTGTACAACAATTTGAAGCCTCATGGCAACTTTTGCTGAGTATGCGTGCAGCATTATTGAAAGCAATTGAAGCACAACGTGAAAGTGGCGCCATTAAGCATTCATTGGAAGTACGATTAATTTGCTCATTTGATGACTCATTGCGCAAGCAATTGGCATTTGTAGATTCGTTATGTGAACGCAGTGGACAACCTTTTGTTGATTTCTTACGTGAATTTTTGATTGTGTCTCAAGTAGAACTTATCAAAGACACTTCTGGTCTGGTTGCGACAACATTACCTGGACTTTTTGCTGCGGTTACCCGAGCGCAGGGAGAAAAGTGTCCCCGTTGTTGGCAATATAGTGTCACCACGCACGAGCACCATTTGTGCAATCGTTGTACGCAACTTTTAGCTCCCTCGAACAAATAACGGCGCTTGCAGCACCTTATATTTGTTTTCGGTCGCCTGTCTTTAGCCAAGAGCACCCAGTTCTTGTGTCAGCGCGGCAGTATGTGCGTCTGCATGCGCACTTCCCGTTTGTAGTGCTTTGGTCCAAGACTCAATCTCGCGTGGTTTGAGCAGAGCTTGTGCTTTATTTTTATCGCGTGTGCTCAGCTTATTAACTGCCATTAAGAAGCTTTGTGTTTTTTCAAAAGCATCTTGAAGCGCTTTTTTATACGCTTCACTTGTCGGTGCCGTTGCTGCCTGTGCGTGTGTTAAAATACTTTGGCCATCAACGTTTTTATTAAGAGCGGCAAGCAGCTCTTGCTGTGCATCGCTTGCTTGTTTTTGTGCACCGGTTGTGGTGAGCGTCGCATCGAGCACTTTTTCATATGCTTGTAAGTATTCCTGTAAGTTCGTGATTATTGGCGTACTTTTGCCTGCGCGCATTGCACCAGCAAGTTTTGTACGTGCGAGTTCGGTAAGCTTTTTGACTGATTCTTGTTTTTGAATTTCTTTTTCAATCTTTTGTAAGCGTGCGTCCTGTGTGTCTTGTGGTAAACTTTTCCATGCAAGCGCGCGTTTTGCAAGCGTACCGTGTACTTGCTCGCAGGCAAGTATTACATCATTGAGTGCAAATCGTGCTGCACGTACGATGGGACTATTTTCATCAGTGCTTTTAAGTACGTTATCGGTCATTTTTTCAAGCGCGGCAGTGGCTTTACCTTGTAATGCTTTAATTGCTTCACCGATGTCTGCATCTGGATCTTTTGATGGAGCTTGCTCCCTTTTTTGTTCTTGACTGGTGCCGGTTTTTTCAGCGCCACGTGATGTTGGCTTACCCAAGGCATCTTTCGAGCCGTAAGCACTACTGTCCTCAGGGGATTGATAATTATAGTCGTATGGATATGACGCATAATCTGGCCCTTGTTCATAACCACGATAACCAGCGCCGGAAGAGGAGGGGCGCCACTCTGATGGGCGTCTGCCTGCTGGCGAATAACCTGCCCCTTGTTGAGTGGATGGTGATGCCGGGCCTTTGCTCTTTTCTTTGTCAAGTTCTTTGAGCATATCGGTTGCATATTTTTCAAGCATCTTGCGAAAACCAAATGTTATATCTGATATTGATGAACC
>CAYSPS010000001.1:16597-17481 GCA_964432975.1 uncultured Pseudomonadota bacterium
TGAATAATATTTGTTGCAGCCTGTTTGGAGCGTTTTTTTTCAGATTCGCTAATGGGCTGCGAACGCGCAATATCAACATCTTTCAATTTTTGTAATTGTGCCGTATCAGGAACATTGAGGTCTTTTTTAAGACGTTTAAGGCTCGTATCAAGTGTACGAATTTGTTTGATAAGCGTTGTATATTCATGTGAGCCAAGCGTATCAACCACGGCACGATTGTTGCTCACACGACGAAGTGCTGAAATGGTCCACGGTAAGTCTTCTTGCACCTGCGCCCATGTACGTTCAAGGCTACTATCAGGTGAAGCGCGCAGCAAGCTATCAATGCGCAACTGCACGATGTCGATATTTTTAGCAAGATGTTTGAGCGTGTCTTGGATGCTGTGCGCAGTAGATTCGGCCACCGTAGGTCGTGCGGGTTCTGATTGGGTTTCTGTGGGACGCGTCATTTCTTGCGAAACTTGTGGTTGCTGTGGTTGTTGTGGCGGCTGAAGCCCTTCAAACATGTGCTGTAATTCTTCTTGCTGTTGCTCGGGGGTCATTTTTTCGATTCTTTGAACCTCGCGCAAGGTATCTTGAATAACTTGTTCGCGCTCCTGCGGGCTGAGTTGCATTTGTGGTGAGCCCGGCATTAATTCTTGGGTAAGTTGCGCGAATTCTGGCGAATCTATAAGCGCTTCAACGGCTTCGCGTGTTAAAGGTGGTTGTTGCTCTGGCAGTGGTTGTTGTCCTCTGATCGTAGGTATACTAACAATAACGAACCACATCAAAGCGGTATGACGAATAAATCTTTTCATATGCATCCCCAATATGCTACGAATAATGGCGAACTACTCTCAGATACTCAAAGAATAGCATAAACATGGGTAAAATGAAAGGTTTCA
>CAYSPS010000001.1:17491-27124 GCA_964432975.1 uncultured Pseudomonadota bacterium
GGCGCTTGTCGCAACCGCTACTGGCGCAAGTATTATGACCATGCTTTATTTGTTATGTGCACACGCGTCTGTATACCATGCGCGTGCCGCGCACTGGTTTGCCATGACCCATCAAGCCGTTAATGTTGCGCACTACATGCGCGCACATGCTGGCAATATGCCTGCCGTTGGGGGCGTGCAAGGAACCGTACAAGTGACAAAGAATGCCTATGATGGCATTACGCTTTTAACTATAGATACGCACTGGACGTGTGCAGGGCATGATGAGTCGATGCGCCTTCAATATTGTGGTGAGGGTACATGAAAAATGCTTGTGTAGGCTCAATTTTGATAGAAGCGCTTGTATATTGTATGCTTGCCGGATTGCTTGCAGCACTCCTTTACCCCCAAAGTGTGCGCATACTTTTAGCTGTGCAAACAGTAAGTGCTACTTCCCAACAGCAAGCAGCTTTATATACGGTTATCTCGGCACTACGGTTGGATATGCAGCAAGCCTACAAGGCGCGCCTTAACAATCAACATGCGCTCACGCTTTATGAAGGACAACAAACTATTACATGGGCACTTGATACTCATCAGCGCTTGACTCGTCACAGTACACGTGTCGGGCACCATACGGTGACGAGCGTTATACTAGATAACATAGATGTATTTCACGTGCATGAAGCGAAAGGTACTGACAATATACAGTTTATAACAATCAATTTGACGCATAACTCCATAAAAAATTATGAAATTTTTCAAAGTATTCTCGCCAAAAAACCGGTCTAGTTTTGGATTTTGCACAATTTTTGTATTGCTTATTCTTTCAAGCTTACTATGGTTTGGGCTTCTAACTTTTGAACACGAGCTGACGGTGTACCGTATTGCACGCGAGCAAGCGCTGGCATATGAACGAATTTTTCTTATAGAAAGTGCGCAAACATACGCAAGAATTTTTGTTATGCGCGCTCTAACAAAGAAAAGTTCTTATGGTACACGAGAGATTGTGGATTGGGGAAGATTGCGTGATGATGCGATAACTCTGCAGTTCAACTGGAAGTGTGAACAGGAATCATGCGTAATTACTTTAAAAATGATGGGTAAAAATTTTGCTTACGCGGCACGCACGGTATTCATCCTTCCGAATGAAAAATTAACGAAGAATAATGGGTATATTGAGTGGCAAATTATACCATACGTATGATTTCCATTGCACCTTTTTTACTTTATACTCAAGATGCGTATACAAGACGTGCACTGCTGAAAGGATTTCTGATGATTGTTTATTTATTGCAAGATGTTGAAAAACTCGGCTTAAAACATGAAATGATAAAAGTAAGTGATGGTTATGCGCGTAATTTTTTATTCCCTCATGCTCTGGCACTTGAAATAACGCCGCAAAACCGTAGCCAGTATGAAAAGAGAGCAATTGAAGTAAAAGATAGAAAAAAAATTATTGAAAGCAAAACTTCTATGTTGGCCGAGCGTATCGGTTCTCTTGAGCTTATATTAAAACGAAAAATGCATGATGATGGACAACTTTATGGGTCCGTCGGCCCTGGAGAAATTGCCGATTTGTTAGCGGCGCAAGGAGTTAAAGTTGCTAAAAATCAAGTGCTTTTTGATAAATCCAT
Source organism: uncultured Pseudomonadota bacterium (assembly GCA_964432975.1). GTDB lineage: Bacteria > Babelota > Babeliae > Babelales > UBA12409 > CAYSPS01. Next base: position 19,108 of record CAYSPS010000001.1, read on the forward strand.
TAAAGAGCGCGGCAAATACAAAGTAACAATTAAACTTTCTTCGCAGTTACAACCGTCCTGTGCGGTTAACGTCGTTTCAGAAACATAGTTTTTGTGTATATGGTGAGTGGTCGCGCACGTGAGCACGAATATTCGTACCGATACAGCGTCGAAAGCGTCTTTTGGATTTGGCAAAAATGTTCCAGCAAATCTTGAAGCTGAACGTGCCGTGCTTGGCGCAATCCTTTTGAATGATGGGGCGTTTAATCAGGTTGCTGAAATCATTGCCGCGCAAGATTTTTACCATCCGCCGCATCAGATAATTTTTGCGGCGATGCAATCGTTGATGAGTAATCTCAAGCGTATTGATTTGGTTACGTTACAAGACGAGCTTTTGAAGCAGAAACAGCTAGAAGTTATCGGTGGTTCCGTATATTTAGTATCGCTACAAGAAGAAATTCCAGCACTTGGGATGATCGAATCTCATGCTTTTATCATTAAAGAAAAATCGGTGTTGCGTGAATTAATTAGTTCTGCAACGCGTATTATTAGTAGTTGTTACGAACAGCGTGAGCAACATATTAATGAAGTTATTGATCAAGCCGAGCAAGTTATTTTTGAAGTTGCCAATAAAAGGAGCTCTCGTAGTTTTGTACAACTTGACTTGTGGCTTAAAAAAACATTCACCCATTTATCTGAAATCAAAAGTCATAGTGCCGGCATTACCGGTTTGCCAACGGGGTTTAAGCGCCTTGATACGATGACCTCCGGCCTACAACGCGGTGATCTAATTATTTTGGCAGCGCGCCCTTCGATGGGCAAAACAGCTCTTGCACTTAATGTTGCGCTCAAAAGCGCGCTTGAAGGATTTTCGGTTGCTGTTTTTTCACTTGAAATGCCGGCAGAACAATTAATTGTGCGTATTTTATCTGCAGAAGCATCGATCGCTCATCAAAAAATTCGCAATGCAACGATTAGCTCAGATGAATGGCTTAATTTAACAAATGCAGCCGTCAAATTAGCCGATTTAAAGTTTTTTATTGATGATTCTGCCGGTTTGAGCATTCTTGATGTGCGAACGCGTGCACGAAAAATAAAGGCCGAGCATAATATTGATTTATTTATTGTTGATTATGTGCAACTGCTCCATTCCACCAAAAAGCACGAAAATCGACATCAAGAAGTTTCTGAAATTTCTCGAGCACTCAAAAATTTAGCGAAAGAGCTTAATGTGCCCATTTTGGCATTATCACAGCTTTCTCGTGCGGTAGAGGGTCGCGTTGATAAGCGTCCAATGATGTCTGATTTGCGCGAATCTGGTGCTCTTGAACAGGACGCCGATGTCATTATGTTTTTGTATCGAGATATTGTGTACAACCCTGAGACGGAAAATCCACAACTTGCTGAATTAATTATTGGCAAGCAGCGCAATGGCCCGACTGGGACGTTATTTTTGAATTTTGAACGTGAGCTTACAACATTTGTTGATGGTGATTTTGAATATTAACTTTGTGCAAATTTCAGTATGAGGAACATATGTCATACGTCACTCGTGCAACTTTTGGTATTTTTTTATTGGCGCATAACTTACTTGGTGCATCTATTGGAAAATTTGCGTTGGAATACTTTAAACATCCAACACAAGTGGGTGCACTCTTTGAATGTTCACAGACAACAGCACAAGAATTGCTCCGCTATGCGCAACAACTTCCATTATCGCGTCACATTATAGAACTTGGTGCTGGTATGGGTTCTATTACAAAAGTAATTGTTGAACAGTTAAAGCCGGGTGATGAGTTAGATGTTATCGAGATTAATCCAAAATATTGTGTTCATTTGCGTTCACTTTTTCCCCAGCAAAAATATAAAAATGTACACATTCATTGTGTTGATGTTTTAGAATTTGCACGTGAGCACTATTATGATGCGGTCATTTGCACATTGCCATTTAACTTATTTGATGCCGGGCTTATTGTACGCATGCAAGAAAAAATCAAAAACCTGGTGAAAAAAGATGCATATTTTTCGTATGTTGAATATTCGGTATTGCCACAAATACGTGCATTTTTAACCATTGATCATACACAGGCCCGATTGCTTCAGGAACGGGCTGAGCTTATGCAAAAATTTAAACAAAAATATCTCATTAAAACAACATTTGTCATGCGCAACCTATTTCCGCTTCATGTTCATCACCTTAAAATTAACACATAGGTGCAGCTATTGTTATTTTAGGACTTGACCTTGGCACACGCTATACGGGATATGCCGTGCTTGTCGAGCAACACGAGCAAATACAACTTCTTGCATGCAATGTACTTGTATTATCGAGTTCTGCTGATCTTGCCGAACGTTTGCATACATTTTTTTTCTTTTTTGATGCATGCATACGGCAATTGCAGGTAAGTGATCTTGCGCTTGAGACACCATTTTTAGGGAAAAATGCACAAAATTTTTTAAAGCTCGGTTATTTGCGTGGTATTGCATATGTACTTGCGTATGAACACAAATTACGCATACATGAATATGCTCCATGCGAAATTAAACGTGCTGTTACCGGCTATGGCGGGGCACCTAAAGATCAGGTTGCACATGTATTATGGCAACTTTTTCCTCATTTGCCGCATAATTTAAAAGAAGACGCAACTGATGCACTTGCTGTCGCATTATGTGCGCAATGGAAAAATCGACTGCATGTATTTTTTAAAAATCATTAACAAGTATTTTTTATCATCAATTTTCTTGACGATGTTCTATCCATGGCATTTACATGGCCCACCGTTGCCCGAAAAAATTCTTGCAACAATTCTTGTTTTTTAGTAAACAGATTTGCTATTATTAATTTAATTAGCAACCGAAATCATAAAAAAAGGAGTGTGTTATGGATGGACGATTGATTTTATCGCTGCTACTGCTCGGTGGCATTGGGGCAACTCATGCGTTTAATCCGGATGATTTGGCAAAACTTTTAAAGAGCAAAGTTTGCCCGAAGTGCGATTTATCTGAAGCCGATTTGCAAAAAGCCAATTTGAGTAGCGCAGATTTGCGGGAAGCCAATTTGCAAGTAGCCCAGTTGCCAGGCGCCAATTTGTCTGAGGCCGATTTATATAGAGCCGATTTGCAAGGAGCTCTTTTGCAAAAAACCAATTTGTCTGAAGCCGATTTGTATGGAGCGGATTTGCGAGGGGCCAATTTGCGGGAAGCCAACTTGTCTGAGGCCGATTTGCCTAGCTCCACTTTGATAGGAGCCAATTTGCGGGAAGCCAATTTGTCTGAAGCCGAGTTGTATGGAGCCAATGCGCAAGGCGTCGATTTGTCTGGCGCCAATTTGCAAAAAACAAGTTTGCGAGGAGCCGTCTTGCAAGGAGCCAATTTGCGGGAAACCAATTTGTCTGAAGCCGATTTGTATAGAGCCGATTTGTCTAAAGCAGATTTTCAAGGTGCCGATTTGTCTAACGCCAATTTGCGAGGAGCCGATTGGTATAAAGCTCAGTGCGATGCCCACACCACGTTGCCTGACGGTTATGCATGCAGTGATGGTTTTGTAAAAAAGGCATAAACCATTTCGTTGTTGCGAAAAAGGCCCGGTTAAAAGCCGGGCCTTCCACTTGCCGCATAATTTGAAAGAAGATGCAACTGATGCACGGGTGTCGCACGCTGTACACAACGAAAAAGTCGATTGCATGCACTTTTCAAAAAGCGTTGATGAGAGTTCTTTATAATCAACCTTTTCGGTGCTATTCTATTTATGAGCCGCGGAAGCAGAAAACATTGATTTGCGGGCAAAAATTTTTGTATACTCCTTTTTGATATGATCGGAAGCGGCTTTTGAATATATGAGGGCGTATGGAACAGTTTTTTGTACGGTCCCGATCAACGACACGTATGCATCCATCAATCTTTTTGGCACGCAAGAAAGTCTACGCAGCGCAGCTGGATGAAAATGAAGTGCTTGAGCTGTGTGATATTTTTCTTAAGCCTGGAATTCACGGCATTACATTTACATCGCTTACCGTTGCCCGAAAAGTTGTTGATTCTTTTATCGAGCACTTAACGTGTTACCATGCCATCGGTTATATCGATCGCATTGGCGCTCACCACCACAAAGGATTAAATCTTTATGAATTTTTTGCACATTACTCCTGTGATGAACAATTAGGTCCTGCACTAGAAATATTTTTTTTGGAACAATTTTGCTATGACTTTATTTGGATCGTGTATCCGAAATACCAAGTAGCAACAACATTTATTCAAAAATTTCTTGACGGCGTTCTTGAGTTTCAGATAGATCGCAAAATTCCTATTGTGTTTGTGAGTTCCTAAAAAGGAGTTCTTATGGACGAAATGAAATGCACGGCCTGTTCCATGCCAATGAAAGAATGGCAAAAGTGTTCGTGTTCGCCACATCTCTGCCATCATTGTTGCACGTGCAAGCAAGATTGTTCTTGTGGATGTAAAAAGAAAGAAAAGAGTAAGAAATAAAAAAGGGCCCCAACTGGGGCCCTTTTTTATGAATGTTTGCGTCGCATAATATATATTATGTAACTTTTACTATCTAGAAGGAAGAGCCCCCGGCGGGCAGTTTTGATTTTCAGCCCAAACTACACACCCACTTATAACGCCTGGTATTTCTCCACAACACATTTTCCCAAAATTATCAACTACATAGAAGCAAGAAACAATCAGGGTGATATAAACAAACATCCGTACCATCATAGCACTTCTCCCTTGTCTTTTTGACATCCGTTTAGTCTCTCAAGCTTTTTATTTACCATAGCAAATATCGCATTCAACTTGCAATACTTTTATTATTTTTTATAAATCTTTGTTACATAAAAACAAACCACCGCATTGACGGTTGAGGTCAATGCGGTGGAAAAAAGGAGAGTAGTAATGAAGCCTTGTTAATATGAACCACCTAAGGTGGCCCATAACTTAGTATGCTTAATCCATCAAAAATGTCAAGAACGCAATCTTTTATTTTTAAAAAACATTATTGTGAATATTTTTGTCGAGCAAGCCGCAGCTCTGATTTGTTACCGTATCAAGGTCAATAGACAAGCATGAAGAGCCAAGTGCGTTCATTAATGCTCCCGAAGGATAAGCCGAGGACACAATCAATTGACACTTGAGGTTAAAAAGCACACACATCAGTTGTTCCAGATGCTGCTTATCAAAGTCAGCCATTACATCATCAAGTACCAAGATAACACGTTGACTTTCATTGAGCAAGAATCTTGCAACTGCAAGCTTGAGCAGTATCACCAAAATACGCTGCTGACCGCGCGAAGCGAACAGGCGCGCGCCATGGCCATTCAATTCTAAACAGAGATCATCAAGATGTGCTCCGAAAAGTGTCCGCTGAGCTTCTTTCTCACGTACACGTAAATACGGATGATTTTTAAACAATTCTTCAGCAGATTCTTCATGAATGCGGTGTGCAACATAGGTAATTTTTATTGAAGGCAACGCTAAAGGGGTATGCTTTAAAAGCAGCTCCACCTGCTCAAAGAGATGATTAAGGACCAGCCGCCGCCTTTGTCGGATAACGTTACTTAATAGCACCAACTTTTGCGTCCACACCCAAAAACATTCCTCATCAAAATTACCCCCCAAAAATAACAACCTATTACGCTGTTCAAGCGTTTTTCTATAAGAACGCACCGTCTCATAATAGTGATAATCATAGGCAATAATCGCCTGATCCAAAAAAAAACGACGGCTTTCCGGCCCACCCTGCACCAATGCATTGTCGTATTCAGTTATAGGCACAACACGCGCAAGCCGCCAATTCTCATTTGAAGCGGCTACTAACTTGCCATCCAAGCGTACTGCACGACGCGTTTGGGCCAAAGTTATATGCACACGTGAGCATGTTTCATCAGGCAGTATATAGGAAACTTGAAGCGCGCTTACAGATTTCCCATGTGCAATAAGTTCTTTAGGTGAAGCATTTCGAAATGAATGCGCACAACTACTATAAACCAATGCCTCTAAAATTGTTGTTTTCCCAGAACCGTTTGCACCCGTTAAAAAAATAACTGGTGCACCAAGCGTAAGATGCAATTGAGAAAAACACCGGAACTGATACAGCTGTAGCTGTTGTATGCAAACCATTTTCATCACCTCTCATTATTTTAACGGGGAAATATAAACTTCGGTAGTTGCATCGTTATTTGCAAAAATTTAAAAATTACTAAGAAATCATTGATTTTTCCACAAAAGAAATAATAAACTTGAAGTGTAATCTCTATATTTAACCAAAAAAGGAGAATTTCTTATGAAAAAGTGGTCGATAATCTTGCTCATCAGCGGCGCGGCTGCATTGTCACTTTCATTGCTGATTATTAAAGTATTTTCACAAGCCACACTCCGTCAACAGCCTGGACAGCAAAACCAAACCACAAGCTGCACCTTTCTGCACCCCTGCAACCCTTCACCAAAATAAAAGCTGCTACTCATAATTAACCGAGGAAACAGGCATGACCAAATAAGTCATATGACAATGTGCATCTTCAGCCTCAAAAATAATTGGGCGTGTTTTACTCTGCAGCCAAAATGTTGCCTGCTCGCCGGGAAGTGCCTGCAACCCGCTCAGCATATATGGTGCATAAAAGCGAATGCTTAAAATTTGCTCAGCAGCTTCTGAAAGCGTTAGATCTTCTTTGAGCTTGCCTATTTCTTTATTATGCATAATTACTTCAAGATGCTCATGATCAAAATTAAATTCTGTTGCGATAAATTGGCCGGACAAAAGACAGGCTGAACGACGCAGCGCCTTAACCAAATCAGCTTTTGACGAAGCCCAACGCGTAAACCCCTCGTGATTCATAATACTTTGAAATTCAGGAAACGCATCGACTAAAAGTTTCGTAAATAAATTAAATGATTCACCAGAAAAGACTAATTGATTTCCACACAGGCCCAAAAAGACTTTCTCATCTTTACTCGCTTCCAAAATACTGTTGAGTTCAAAGATTGCCCGTCGCGGCAATAACCATTTTTTTTCTTCTTGCAGCGTATACGCCGATGTTGTAACATGCGACAAACAATGCCCATCGGTTGCCGTCAATGATGCACCATCACGACCAATCGTTAATAACACGCCATTGAGTGCTGGGTTAGCATTACTTTGGGGAATAACAAATGCAACGCGCTCGATAAGCGCCAACAAATGCTCAGTTTTTACATCAATCAAATTTTCAATACGCTCAGGAAATGGCGGAAACTCATCGGCATTTTTAATATTAAGCATAAGACGCGCTTTGCCAGCTGAAAGTGCAATATGCGCATCTTGTACATCAATCGCGATATCACCATCAAGTTCACGCGTTAATTCAAACACGCGTTTACCAGGAACTAAAAATTGTGTTTCTTCAAGAGGTTTTTCAGTATGTAATGCACAACTATATTGCAAACTCAACTCAAGATCAGTACTTTTCAAGACAAGTTCATGATGCCGTGCTTGAAACAAAATTGCCGTTGTTGCATCAACCGTTGTGCGTTTGGCGCAAATTGCTTGCATCGATGAAAGGATTTGCGTCAATTTTTTTTGATCTACCGCAAAATTTGTATGTTTCATACGATATTCAATTACGTAAAATTAAATTTATACCATTCGTTGACATAAGCATAACACAATCATAAATCGATACCATTGGCAAAAGAACTTCGTCAAAACGGCTTGGATATGCTAAAATATGTGCAGGAGTAGTATTTTTAAACCAAACACATATTTAAGGAAAAAGTTTTATGCAATGGCTCAAACGCCTTTTGATCGGTCAGCCGCTTAAAAGCGCTTTGCTCAAGCATGAAAAATACAATCTTTTTTGGGGGCTCTCAATATTATCATGCGATGCGATTTCTTCAATTGCCTATGGCCCAGAAGCGATTTTGCGCGTTTTAGTACCTGCGCTCGGGTTGCTTGCCTTTGATTATTTACTCATCATTGGTGGCGCAATTATCGTGTTGCTTGCAATCCTGATAACATCTTACCGACAAACCATCGAAAAATATCCAGGTGGCGGCGGCGCGTATG
>CAYSPS010000001.1:27137-35714 GCA_964432975.1 uncultured Pseudomonadota bacterium
TCAGATCATCTGGGGACATACGCTGGTGTTATCGCGGGCGTTTCGCTTTTAATCGATTATATTCTCACTGTTGCGGTAAGCGTATCTTCTGGCGTTTTGGCGATCACATCAGCATTTCCAACTATTATCATAAGCAAAACTACGCTCTGTTTAATTATTCTCTTAGTCCTATACATTGGTAATTTACGTGGTATACGTGAGTCATCACGACTTTTCGGCATCTTTGCCTATGTTTTTATGTTCGCAATCGCAAGCATGATCATTGTCGGACTCATCAAAATATATTATTTCGGCTATCAACCACCAGCAATTACGTCGCCATGCCTTCAAGCATGCCAGCCCCTTGGATTATTTGTCATTCTGAAAGCTTTTTCCTCTGGATGCACTGCGCTCACCGGTATTGAGACGGTAAGTAACGCCGTCCCCAATTTTCAAGAACCCAATATAGCCAACGCCAAGCGAACCTTGCTTCTTCTTGGCATAATTGTAGCATTACTTTTGGGCGGCGTTATAATACTTACTCATTTATATCCAGTTATACCATCGACTTCGGAAAGTGTTTCGGTCCTTGCGCAAATTAATCTGCTTATTTTTGATCGCGGCTTTGTGTATTATTTCATCCAATGCGCAACCATGATTATTTTGGCAATGGCAGCCAATTCCGCATATGCTGGGTTTCCAATGCTCTTATCAGTCATGGGCAAAGATGGTTTTGTACCGCGCCAATTTTCAAAGCGTGGAGAACGACTTAATTACTCAAATGGCATCACATTTCTAACGATTGCCGCGGCATTGCTCATTGTGAGCTTCAAAGCAAATGTTGCTAATCTTTTAGGACTTTACGCAATTGGTGTATTCACATCTTTTACGCTTTCGCAACTGGGAATATTCATGTATTGGTTGCGGTCACACGAGCCAAACTGGAAACGTAAAGCGTTTATTAATGGGCTCGGCGCTTTGATTACCATGCTCACCGTTTTGATTATTATTCAGACCAAATTTTTCCAAGGCGTTTGGATTGTAATGATTGCAATGCCAATCACTATAGCAATACTCATCAAAATCAAGCGCCATTACAGCGCAGTTTATGGGCAACTTAAACTCTCATTTGATGAAATCAAGAGCGTACAAGTTACGTTTAAACAACCAATTATTAAACACATCATCGTACCTATCGTAAGCGTAAACAAAGCAAGCATCATCGCACTGCGCTATGCACAATCTATTTCGAAAAATGTCGTTGCGTTTCACGTCGTTATGGAAGATGAAAATGCAATTAAAATTAAGGAACAATGGCGCCTACTAAAAACCGACATTCCATTGATTGTTAAATATTCACCATATCGAAAAATTGTTGAACCACTCATTGAATTTATAAAAAGTTATCAAGAACACTCATGCCAGCCCGGTGATATGATAACGATTATTTTGACCCAATTTTCTGTCAGCACGTGGTGGCACATTTTTTTGCACAATCAAACAGGCATATGGATTATGCGTGGCCTGCTTAAGCAAAAACAGATCGCCCTCACGACTATTCCATTTCAATTACTACGAGACAATCAGGTGATTATTGACTAACATGAAACTCTCTCCTAACACGGCGCAAAACCTTTTGAAAAATTACTAAGAGCTGCCATTGGTGGATATCATCGGATAGTAGCCCTTAGCAGGCAAATGGAACGACTATGAAGCGCTGCGAAAAACATCTGAAAATTGTCACGCCGACGTTGTTCAACTGCTTTTTGAGCGTCAGCGTCTTTGACGTCATTCTCAGGTTTACATCAAAAAAGCAATATAAACTGAGTTTGCATGATTTGGAAAAGCTAAAGAAATCAAAAAATATTGCATTAGCATGAGCGCGTGACTATCATCGCGGTCGCGGAGATCTTGTTGTATCAATTCGCAAATAACCCTCATATTTACCGTCTGTGGTGTACTTTATCATAAACTGCACGAAGTTGATGAACATCAACGTGTGTATAAATCTGTGTTGTAGTAACTTGCTCATGCCCAAGCAAAACTTGCACCGAACGCAAATCTGCTCCATTGTGCAATAAATGTGTGGCCATCGTGTGTCGCAACATATGCGGCGTCACACGGCAACCGATTACTGTTCCCCATCGATGAAGCAAGCGCCACACCGTCTGACGTGAAATCGCTCGTACAACCTTTTTACAACGAACCCCAAAAACAAAATCACTGTATGCAACGCGCTCATCAAGCGCGCGTATCTCGTTTAAATACGAGCGTAATAAATTTGTTAACCCAGCACCCAACGGCACCAAGCGTTCTTTTGAACCTTTACCATGAATACGCAACAACTGTTCGTCTAAATGCACGTCAGAAACGCGCAGTTGACACAATTCACTCACGCGCATGCCGGTCGCATACAACAAATAAAACATAACCCGATTACGCATGTCTTGTGCCCGAGAAGCGGTTTTTATGTGTTCAATAAGCCGTTGTATGCGTTCGTGTGAAAGCACCTTGGGAATCGTTGTACGCTGTTTGGGCACAATAACTGAGACTGCAGGAGGCACGCCATACCCACGATCAGTCAAAAAACGAAAGAATGCGCGCAAGCATGCAAGTTTACGGGCAATCGAACGCGCAGAAAGCGGGTACTGTTTTTTTAAAAATAACACAAACCTCCCACTGCTTGCGCCTACAACTGATGGCAAATCAATACCTTCCTGTGCACAAAAATTCCTAAACTGTTGTATGTCAGCTTGATATGCAAGCACGGTATTGTGCGATGAACGTTTTTGTGTTGTTAAATACCCAATAAATTGCCCAATCGCTTCATCTAACTGCACATATGCCCTTTTTCATTTTGCGCGCCTCCAGCTTAGCATTTTTGAAAAAAATAATTCAAGCACCGTGTAACGGCTACAAAAACAGTCTGTTTTACAAAATATTGCAATTATAATTTATTTTGTGAGACTATTATTATAGGGATAAAATTAAAAAGGAGAGCGCATAATGAATGCCCGAGGGTACGCATTTTTAGCCTTGCAACTTTTGATCGTGCCTATCACGCAAGCAATAATCCCAGATTCACTCAAGACTTTTCTCACCGTCAGTGGGACCATGAACATTGCCACCCTTTTGCAAAAACAATCAAAACTTGATGACAGTTTTTTAAAGAACTTTGCCCCCCAAGCACAATCAATTTTAAAAATTAATCCTGCTCACATTACGTTCACGCTCGTGTCTATACAAGAAGTTACCAATGGTATTCAATTACGCGGACGAACAAAGATCGGTTCAGTCAGCGCACTCGTTGAAATACGCGTCATTGAGCGGGATGAACAAATCTACGCTGCACTTGGCATTCGCCCGGCTCCATCACAAAACACATTCAAATTAAGCACGCTCACTAATCTGCTTGGCCCAGTGCTACCAAGCCCAATCCAAACCTTTGTTAAAAATACGCTTGACTCATATATAACATTTAATGATCCCGCTGTTATCATTTCAAATATTCCAGGATTTTTGACTGAACCCATTGTTGGTTTTACAGGCATTGGTCCAGGACTTTCTGCAGCGCTTTTTATTCCCGATAACGGCTGCACCATTTGCGACGCAAAAACTACAAGTGGGCTTGATCGCTTGGGCGGTGTTATCACAATTAAACCGCAAACACAATCACTCAAGGACATACGATTTGTACCCATTGTTAAACCAAAAACCGGCGCAGGTATTTGCTTATCAAAAGCACTTTTTTCAACCATTTCACCAATTCTTGATGCTATGAACATTGATAGCATCAAAAACATGCTCAATCTTTTAAACTTCTGTTTATTTAGTACTTCTGGCGTTGTATTTGATGACGACTTCAATATGACATTTTTTGTATCTGGCGTACCCAAAATCGGAAATAAAGAACTTGGCTCACAAGGAATGATCAAAGTTTGGTCAGACAATGGCTATAAATTCGCCGCCGGTTTGAGTTTGACAAATGATAATATTAATCTTTTTCCACTCGATGCAAAATTTGCACAAGAAATCGTTGATTTTATCAAAGCGAATGTAACATTTAACCAGCCACTGCTTTCAATCACTAATGCCAAAACAGCCACGATTTTTGATATTGATCCAGTTTGTAACCGTATCATTGACCCTGATCCAGCAAAACAACAAGAACAAGAAAATAGTTTAAAACAATGTCGTAATGACAAACGAAACGCACTTTTACATCCATTTGACCCCACAAGCGTCCCTCCGCCACCCGATGATGATGAAGAGGCTGGTGCTGTTCCACCAGAAAGTGCACCAACCAACCCTCCCGCACCAGCACCCCAAATGCCTGAAGAACGCGCTCAAGAAGAAGCCAAAAAACAAGAAGACCTTAAAAAATTAGATGTCATGTTTGATTTTTCGGCTCTCCGACAAATAACTGAAGGTATCGTCTTTGATGTCGGTTTTGTAGCGCAAAATGAACTTAAAATGTTGCTTGAACGGCTCAACCTTGACCAAGCAATCATGCGCCTAAGTGTGCCACTTAAAAAACCATTAACGCGTGATGATATTAAAGTTTCGATTTTACAAACAAATAAAACACCAATCTATATCAAAGATGTTGTGCCAGGTGTTGAAGATCTGGTTAACACGTTACCATCAGTATCATTTTTTCATGATCTTCAAACACTTAAATTCACACCAACCACAAGTGAGTTGGACGTAACTGCCACTGGTCAACTATTTCTTATCATTCGTGGTATATTTAATTCATCAACGTTTGGCGATATTGATTTTGAGCTTCATCACATGAGCGCCAATGCAAAGAAAAATTTACCACAAAAAAGCGTTGTTGCCTTACGTATTAAAAAACTACCAAATCCATTGAGCATATTTGGGGACAAAGCCAGTGACCTTGCGGCATTTGCACAAGTTTTTAATATAACTGATGCGCTTATCACCATTTCTAATTATCAAACACCAGAACAAGCAACATTTTTTGATCAAACAGTTAACGTAGCAAATGGCTTTGCGCTGCATACGGATATTTCGTTGCTTGACAATGCCCCATCAGCCATCAAAAATATCTTATCAAATGCCAATCTTGGACAATTACATGCAAATATTACCATCACTCCAGACAAAACGTTGCGTGCTGAAATTTTTCCAGCAGATGAAAAACAAATCTGCCCCGCAAAATTGATCACAAGTACCTTGAACATTGCTGGGCTGGGCGACATGATGAGCAAGATCGTCAACCCTAATATATGCATGGCACCCAAACTCTACTTTACGCGCACATTTGATGGACAATCGTCACTGATAATCGTCCCAGCTGATGCGCAGCACATCGATACATTTGAAATAAAAATTAACGCAGCAACGTCAGCATTTACATTTGGCGTACGTGGTACCGGGAGCATCAACGTGTCGTCTTTTGTGCCAGCACTTGGCGATGCACTCATACTACAAGCGCCAATGCTCCTCTACACATCAGCAAGCCAAGACACCGTTTTTGATTGGGATCCAACAACAAATACAAGCAATCCCACACGTTCACAGGCTACCCGCGTCAACAAAGGCCTTTCTCTTGAAACTGGTATTGATAAAAATTCACGTATTTTTGATCAATTGCCGGTGCTGAAAAAAATTGCGTTGCAATCTCTGCCTCAGTGGCGCGTTCGCATTACACTTGGTGATCAAAAAACAGTTTCGTTTATTCGGACCAACAAAGAACCTATCACCTTGTGTGCAAGCGACCTGGTTCCTGATAATCTCCCAGTTCCAACGGTGTGTATACAACTGCAAGAGCTCCAGTACACAGGACCAAAACAATTAACCGCAACCGGTACGGCAACCGTATTTAACACCTCTGGCGATCTGCTCGTACGCATCAATGGCGCCAATAATTTGCTTGCAGTGGATACCAAACAACTCAATATGCGCAACGCAAAACCATTCGATGTTATTGCCGATATCGCACATCTCAAAAATACGCGCGTCGTCATCGCTAATAATCAAACCAAAGAAAAACTTTTCAATGACACTCTTGAAACTACCATTGAACCAGGAGTTAACATCACCGGTGATATTGAGTTCGGATCGCCTTTTAAAGAAGTCCTCACGCTCGTAGGGCTTACTACGCTGCGTGCAACCGTGTCGATCAGCCCAGAAGGCACCGTCACGGTCAGCGCCGGCAAAGAGGTCGATGAAAAGATTGCTGGCGCTCTGGCACTCAAAAATGCGACCATCAAGCTCGTTGCACAACAACCAATTACGCTTTCATTTGCGCTTGACGGCACGCTCGCCATTGGATCATCTTCGGTACCAATGACCATCAAAGCATCAATGAACACCGGCACATCATCAGTCACCTTTACCGGACAAACAGCTTGTGTAGGTACTTACTGTCCAAAAATAGATAAACCATTCTCGATACCAATTAGCATACAAGCGCTCTCTGCTTCAAACAAATTCCCGAACGGCCTGCCATTGTCGCTTTCATTCAGCGTTGTTGGCGGTGTACTTTCTGGTTTTGGCGTCAGTGGTGCATTCCAAATTGATGATAGTCATGTCATTGTCAATACATTCTTAGATGTCGCCACCCCACAAAAATTCGGCATCTTATTTGAAGCCGACAAATTATGCCTCACTTCAATGCTCTCAGCTGTAGGTGCTGCGCTTCCTGATCCAATGAGTAACATACTTCAAACACCATTTATTAAAGACCTTGCATGCGTCAACAATGCAAAAGTTCAAATTGCAGCGCAAACCACAACCATCAATGCTATGAAATTTAATAAGGGCATTGATCTTTCAGGCAACGGCAAAGTCCCATTGCTCGGTGTCAACAGTGATGTGCTGCTCCGCGTAGTTCCGCTCAGCTTCGGATCGATCATAACCTCACCAGACGAGATCGGCGTAACTATCGATGGTCACATGGATCCAATTATTGCCCACGTTGCCAATATTACTTTCTTAAAACTGAGTGCCAGCGAAAAAGAGACCGACAAAAAGGGTCCGCATCTGCATGCAGCGTTAACACCGAAAGACCAATCGCTCGTGGTAAGCGGCAATTTATCATTGCTTAATGGTGCAATAACAAACGATATTGACCTAAATTTTGATCTACAAAAGCAAATATTTACCGGGAGCGTTGCACGCAAAATTGGTGATGCACACGCGACCATCAACGTGCTTTTTGATCCACAAGACATTTTAAAAAGCTTTATCAATATCACAGCAGACAATCTCTCATTTGCCAATTTTGTTTCTATTACCAGTCAAACAACTGGTGTCAATATAAATGTGCCAAGTCTACCGTTGCTGACACCGACATTAAACAACCTCAACATTATCCTCAGCCCACAACAAAGTAGTTTCACTGCCAAAGCAGATTTTGCTGGGCAAACCATCGCGATCACCGGAAGTTTAACCAAAGATGGCGTACTTTTGACTGGCATATTAGCGCCGCTCAATCTTGCCGATATCATAACGATTACCGATGCCACCAGTAAAAATCAGGGCCCACATATGAGTCTAGCCCTTACAAAAAATCCTGGCATCACGCTTGATGGTGCCATAAATTTGGCAAAAATTATTTCAGGAAATGGCACACTCATTTTTGGACCAGGACGTCTTGATGGTACTGTCACTGGTTCGCTTGCTGATGTAACTATATCTACAAATATTTCTGGTAATATGGGCACACAACTTGACCCTCAAACGCTGGCTCTATCTATTGCAATAAAAGATGATCTGAGCGCACAAATCGCGCAGGCACTCAAAGTGGCTATTAAACCTATCCAAGATACGGCTCAAGCAGTTTATGGCTCAAGCGTCGGCGTTGTCAAAGAAATTGATGGCATTTGCCATCAAATACCCGTAATTGCCAGTATTGCATGTTGGCCGATTGATCGCGCCAATGGCATGATCAAAGATATCACCGATAAGCTTAATAAGCTTAAAAATATTTTTGACCCAACAAACTTCGGCATTGAGTCAATTATTCTCAGTGGAAAATTAAGTGATCTAACAAGCGGCACATTACCAAGCGCAACAGTCAAATTGAGCATCGCCGGTTCATCACAATCGATTACCATCAACAACATAAGATTAGGCAATATTACATCGCAGGTTACCGATGCAATCAAAACTCAAATACTTAATCCAGAAAAACTTCTTGACGATATCATCAATATAGGCGATAAACTTAAAAATTTAATTACAGACGCCAAAGATCTGCTCGCGCAAGCACTCAAAACAATGCTTAACAACATAGTCGGCGCTGTTGGAGAATTGGGCAAACAAGCATTTAATGCAGCACAAGATGCTGCCAAGGAAGTTGGCAAGCTGGGTGAACAAACAACCCAAGAAGCGGCAAAAGCGGCGAATGAAGCCGCACGAGCAGCTGCACAGGCTGCATCACAAGCAGCGCAAGCAGCCAACGAAGCCGCAAGAGCAGCTGCATCAACCGCACAAGCAGCTGCACAGGCTGCATCACAAGCAGCGCAAGCTGCTGCGCAGGCGGTTGCAGCGGCAGCACAAGCGGCAGCGCAGGCCGTTGCTCATGCAGCAAAAGCAGCCGCCGATGCTTTAGCAAAAGCAGCGCGT
>CAYSPS010000001.1:35724-52592 GCA_964432975.1 uncultured Pseudomonadota bacterium
GCTGAAGAGTTAAAGGGAAAAACGATGATCAAAAAAATAATTTTCTTGTTCATGCTAAGCACCTATAGTTTACATGCAGATGAAACTGTAACGCCAACACAAGCGGCAGCATTTATACCCGAAAGAACATCATTTGATGTTCCCAGCTGTGGCAACTACACAGAGCGTTTAGCAAATTTCATATCAGACATTCGCTATATTCGTGTCCTTAACAACTTTGTGGGCGGCTTACAAGAAATGATCAATGCGTTTGCAGATCGCATTAATCTCTTACAAACACAATTAGAAACAACACAAGCACGTATTAAAATAATCCAAAACACAATTAATGATCGCATCAACACAATCAATGACATCACAAAAGATATTCAAAGAATGCGTGAAGCTGCATCATTTTTTTATGTAAAATCATTTTTATGTACCGCGCAAGCAGCAGCAACTGGTCTGATTTTACTCAATCGTATGATCACCAGCTGCCCCGCCAATGCGCAAGCAAGCACGCGTTGTACGGTTAAGCAATATAACCAATTGCAAGCGCTGCTTGATCAAAGTAATGCCTGCAGCATCTGTGCAAAAATTCCGACTGGTGCGCAAGAAGCAGCCGCTCATGAAGCATGCGATTGCCAATGTACTGGCAAAGGCATGACTCCAACGCAATGTCTTAACAGTTTAAGCAGTACGTGCAAAGTCACGTGTTGCCATGCACAAGATCTAAGCAATTATGATCTTATGTTCGCACGCTTCTTGGCAGACAATACAGATACAAACACAACAAATGTGCCTTACAGCTTTCTCAAGGCACAAATCGATAAATTTACCCAAGCAAGTAGTATCGATATAATCAAAAAAGTGCTTGCTGGAATCGACCGCAGCACATTCGACGCCGATCGTATTGCACAACACATGGCAACGTCCAAAAAAATTCAAAAAGAAGTCGAGTCACTTCAGACCGAGCTTCAGCACATGCTCACTCTCATTATGGTTCAGCCGGGCGAAACCCCTTCACCACTCTACTTGCCAGAAAAAATCCAAGCAACGAAAGCAAAAATAAATTTTGTAAAAGCAATTATTGATCAAGTTATGGTTATTATACAAAAAACAAAAGATGCGATTACTGCAATACCAAATAATGATCCAATGTACAAAGAATGCCCACAAAATGTGCAAAACCAAATTAATATGTCGGCTGATACAGCAAAAGCATACACGGCACTTGACCAAGTACGTACCGCAATAACTCAAAAATATGGGGGCTAAGGAGATAGAATGAACAAACAAGCAATAATCATCACATGGCTGATTATAGCCAATGTAACAGCAATGCGAACGGCACAGTGGCCAGATGTTTGCAAGGTACCTCGTACATTGCTTGAAAAACCTACGATAGTCAATGATAAGCCAATCGATTGTGGCGCAAAAATTAAAAAACAATGCACAATAACGCAGTCGGGCGATTATGCCAACATACCAGGCAGTTGCCTGGATAGTGTTCAGGCCGAATGCCAACCGTCAGCATGCCTTGCAGATGCGCCAGATGGTGCATCTGCTTCGGTACAAGCATCAGTAGACAGACTCAACGCAAGAAGCGAAAAAATATTACTTGCTATTCAAAATAACGATGAACATGCGCTACGTACCGTGCAAACTGAAAGTACCATTAATGAATATGAAAAAAATAAAGCAGAAGAAATTAAAAACAGGCTTAAAGCACGTAAGCGTGCCAACCTACAATTATTCAATAAACCACATGTGCGATCTATTACTACAGAAAATCTTATGATGACCACGCAACCCATTATGGCATCAACCCCAGCGACACCGCAACTTATTTGTTTTAAAAATGGTGTACAAACACCAATTGGCATTGCTCATGATGCTGCCACCAATACCTTGGTCGTAAGCGCCGATAACGCCGGCAACGCGCGCGATGTACATGGTAATCCGTTTGATCTCACCAACTGCCAGTTTTGCTGGGGAGATCAGTTCCTCGAATTATCTCACGTCAAATTTCAAGGCACACAAAGCGCCAAATTAAAACTTTCCGGAGCTGTTTTTTCTGCCAGTCTTCTTGATAATATCACGTTTGATCATTGCAAGATGATTGGTACACAATTTTCGACATCTATCATGACCAATGTGCAATTTAGCCGATCGGATTTACGCAACAGCTCATTCAATTTCGCCGAGTTTGATCAAACAACAAATCAAGAAACATTTAAACTTGCTCTTGCAGACAATAGTGACTTTTCGGCAGCAACATTCAGTGGCACGACACTTTATTACTTCAATGTTTCGCATGCAATTTTTACCGGAAGTACGTGGAACAATGCACTATTTAAGATGTTGAGCGATCTAAGCGGTGCATCATTTGTCGCCAGTCAAGGAACCGGGCTACAGATGGGAGACGATCAAACTGCCCTTGATCTTTCAGCAGCCAACTTCAATCAATCTACGATACGGAATCTCAGTTTTATTGGACCAAATATATATAATCCAATAATTATTAAAGATGTTTCATTTGATGGCATAACATCAACATGCGCATTCAAAAATGTACAAATAAGCGCCACGTGTACACTGCCAGCACCAAGTCTTGATCAAGTGAAAAAGGGGGATGAAGCATGCAAATAAATGCATGCTTTTAACGCAATACCTCGCGGATTAACGATCTTCTTGATGCGCAGTATGATGCATAAGCTTGTATGTGGCGTACGAACCAGCACCTATGCCTCCAAGAGCCGCAATAATAGACCACATCCATAAAGTTTTTTTTTCGCTTGATGCTTGCAACTCAGAAACTGGTACAGCCATTAACGAATTTTGCGAGCCTGGCGCTGAAGATCCTGACGATGAAGCATGTGCTTCTTGTTGAGCCCTCAAAATTTCGCCCATTTCCAGACTCAAGCTCGAAGGCACTCTTGAAAGTGAGCCCGCGCGCGGTCGTGCCCCTGTTTTTTGTGGCAACGCGGGTAAATGACCATCAACACTTGTCGCACGCCTTAAAATATGATCGGCGGATACTTCCCCTTGCGCAGCAGAAGCAACCTTCGTTCGCGATTGTAATGCAAAAAGATCTGTATGCAATCGCGCATTCAAGCTTTTTTCTCGATCAAGTTGCGCCAATATATCCTGAACAGCTTTTTTTTGATCCGCATTAAGTCCGTTAATTCCCTCAAGCGTTTGACGTGCACTAACCAAATCTTTTCGTGTCATACTTAACTGGCGTTCTAATCCATAAGCACGTCCACGCGCAGAGGTTAAAGAAGCTTGTAACTCAAGTGCTTTTCGACGTCTTTGCTGAGCAAGCCATGGGCTATCCTGCCCACTCCACCAACCACGATTCTGGCGAGTTGCTTCAGCAGCACGCAGTGCGGAACCCCAGTTTTTATCCTTCCCAACGCGCCGCATGGCACAAAGAGAAAAAACGCTAAGACTGCCTGCAAGCAACAAAAAGCTTGCAAACCACCTTTTTTCAATACGCTTTTGCAACCAAAACATCTTGTACACTCGACTTTCCACAGGCAAAACACGTTGAGACGGTATGTGTTTCCAGCAAACACCGGGTAAATGCGCTATATTTTTTTAATTCTTGCTCGCATGCTGGCGACTGACACCAGCCAGTTACAAAACCGCCGCCACGCTCTTGCATAATTGGCCCAAATTCTGACAATTGTTGTCCCGTAAACAGCACATCTTTTTGGCGTTTTTGCGCACGTGCAAAAAGTTTTTGTGCATACGTTTGCATTGTTGCCTCGACCGCTTCTGCGAGTTTCTCAAATTTAACCGTCTGTTTTTCACCCGTCAACCGGTCAACTAACAATACCGTGTGCGCTTGTACATCACGTGGCCCCACCTCAATGCGCAGCGGGACGCCACGCAATTCCCAGTGATAAAATTTTGCACCCGGTGTTTTTTGCTCATCCTCATCAATGATAAAACGCCATCCATTGAGCGCCGTGCGCAAAAAGTCATAGTGCTGACGAACTTCTTCGCGCTCAGCATTATTTTTGTGAATCGGCACAACAACAACCTGAATTGGCGCAACCGCAGGTGGCAGCACCAACCCTTTTTGATCGCCGTGCGTCATAATAAGCGCGCCAATCACCCGCGTTGTCATGCCCCATGAGGTCAAAAATGGATACGCCATAAGCTTGTTACGATCTTGAAATGCAATATTAAATGCTTTTGCAAAATTTTGCGAAAGCAAATGCGATGTACATGTTTGCAACGCTTTGCCATCAGGCATTAAAGATTCAAGTGTATAGGTACGATCAGCACCAGCAAAACGCTCAGCAGCAGATTTTTGCCCCACAATGACAGGAATCAGTAATTGCCCTTGCAAAAAACTTAAATATTCATTGAGCATGAGCAATACTTCTTGCATAGCCTCATCATGCGTTTCATGTACAGTATGTCCTTCTTGCCAAAAAAATTCCGTTGTGCGTAAAAAAGGCCGCGGACGCATTTCCCACCGCACAACATTTGCCCATTGATTTAATTTGAGCGGCAAATCGCGCCACGATTTAATCCAACGCGCAAAGTGATAGTGAATAATAGTTTCTGATGTTGGTCGTACAATGAGCGGTTCTTCAAGTTCTTTGCCACCGGCAATAGTAACTACCGCCAATTGTGGTGCAAATCCTTCAACATGCTCAGCTTCTTTTTTGATAAAAGATTCTGGAATAAAAAGCGGGAAAGCAGCGTTTTGATGCCCTGTTGCTTTAATACGCTCATCTAAATATTTTTGTATATGTTCCCATATTGCCCATCCATAAGGACGTATGGTGTAGCACCCACGCACCGGCGACTGATCAACAAGCTCAGCTTCAAAAATAACGTCCTGATACCAACCAGCAAAATCTTTGGTCATATCGGTCAGCTTGTGAGACATACAGCAACCCCGCTTTTGATCATAATTTAATTATTAAATTTTGTTACTCATTAACGGCGTAACGCCCAAGTAAGTATAACATCTTTTGTATTTCAGCGACAGCAGAAGCACTGGTACCAATGACGAGGTCCATGAACCATTCCTAAAGATTCTCGCTCATGAGCAATAGTAGGAACAGGAATTAATCGCATCTGATCTGCAGAAGATTGGTCAACATCAGCACAGGCATGCAAAAGCTCAACAATATCTTGCGCACCTGCTTCAAGAGCATATTGTAGCGGCGTACGCCGTATTTTATCTTGTGCATTAACATCTTTTTGATAGTGCAAAACCGCTTCGACTAGCTCTTTATCACCTAACTGCACGGCCTTGTGTAAAAACGTACGCGCTTGTGGATCATATGGGTCTGCACAACGTGCACGCTTACACTCAGGATCAATGGCTGCAACCATCTGCCAAAAATGGTTAACGCGCAAGCGTTGCAAAGACGGCGAAAGATCTTGGAAATCCATGAGTCTAAACATGGCTAAATGCTGCCATTTCACATCATCCCACTGCCAAAAAGCAATCAGATTTACAAAATTTTCATCACCAGCACACGGCCAACGTGCAAGCAAATCGTAATTATTATCCATTGCATGCGCGCATGTATACGCAAAAAGCATGAGAAGAATATCTTTGTTACGCATATTTTTTTGTTTATATAAAAAATATCCAAAATCATAATAATGTACATCAAAATTGTTGATTTTAAAAATAAAAAGCCCTTGACATTAATACCTGCAACCTTAGATTGATGCTCAAAAATACTTTATGAGGTACTTTATGAAAAAGCTTTGGTTGAGTCTTACTCTAGCTCTTTCTGCACACAGCATATTGGGAACCGACCAGCCTGGTCCACTTCTTCAAAATATTAATAACCCGAACGTGCTTGAGCAACTTTTAGCATCCGGGGCTAACCCTGATGAGTTGGATGTATATCGAAGAGGGCCAGTATTATCATATGCAGCATCCAGACTCACCAGCACCGCCGTAAGGATACTCCTGAAATATGGCGCGAATCCTAACCTCACGAGTGATGCAAAAGAAACGCCACTCATGACAGCATGTGAACGAGGCTTAGGCATCAATCAAGAAGAAGCAAAAGCACGGGTTGAAATAATTCAAATGCTCTTGGCGGCTGGCGCAGATATTAATGCCTATAGCCCATGGAAAGGCACCGCGCTCACGATCGCTGCCACGAATAACAACACAACCTTCGTTAGAATACTGTTGAGTTCTATAACATTGGATTTAAAGGCTCATAATCAAGGCCATGCGGCTGCACTAATTGCAGCACAGCATGGAAATGTCGAAATTGCTGATCTTATATTAAGTGACGAACGTTGCGACCTTTCTGAGAATGAAAAAAAACAGATAAGAATGATGCTTGCTATAGCAACAAGAAATTGTCAATACAACGTAACAATGTCATAAACCAAGCGTCAATCATGAATATAGCCACGCTGTAGATCTTGTTGATAGACAAGATACACGCCAATAGCGGTAATTGCTGTGCTTATCAGCAAAACTGGATCAATCGCATCACCTAAAAAGATGTAGGCAAGAACTGCGGTAAAAACTGGCGTAATACAACCGGCAAAAGACAAAAATGTCGCCGTGTATTGATGTAAAAGGTGACCATACAAATTGTAACCCAAAATGCCACCGGTCAGTACAAGAAGACCGATATACCAACAGGTCATTGGCCAACTATACACCGGCACCGGATGCCAAGATTCAAGCCCAAAAGAAGTTAAAAAAGATAATAAACCACCAATCAGCATGCTCCAACCATTAATGATAAGCGCACCATAACCACGGTGGCGCAATACGCGTACCAAGCTCCAGGCAGCTGCTGCACTCACAACAGCTAAAATTAATAACCAATCGGCATACGATAAATAAAAAAATGAACGAAGTCCTGTTTCATGTGCATATTCATGCACAAGCATTGGAACAAAGCCCACAAAACCAATTAAAAGCCCAACAAGTTTAAGGAGCGTTATCCGTTCATGCAACATGATCAAAGAAAAACCCGCAGTAATTAAGGGCGACAAATTCCACATCAATGCAATTTGTGCAGCAGGTAAATATTTGTACACAATATTTTCGCCCACATATGGAATAAAGATATGGATAATACCCAATAACCCAAATACCCACCAATCTCGACGTGCTACTTTTTGCCGAGAACGACGTGTAAAAAGGTACAAAAAGATTAGAGCTGCGGTTATGATCATGCGAAGCCCAATGAGAAAAATGGGCTCAGCATAATTAATACTTGCTGAACCAAAAATAAAGGTAAGCGCAAACATGAAATACATGAAAAAAACAAGCAAAATCACCTTTGTGCCTCACTTTTTACGCATAAGCTCTTGACGATAAAAGATACCAAGTCCAAGCGCAACAACCAGAAGAGACATAAAGAGTAAAGCGCTTGGCTTCGTCTGCCAAAAGAGCCATTCCCACCCTGCCGCAAACAAGGGACTTAAAATACTTGCAAAACTAATAAACACAAGTGATGTTGAGGTAAGTAAATAACCATATAAATTATACGCACATACGTTTGCCAAAAATGTTGAAATTAAAATATAAACCCATCCCATTCCGGCAACAATTGGTATGCCATGTAGAGACCAGGATAATAATAATGTCCCAGCACCACCAAGTGTCATTCCAAGACCAACAACAAAAAATGGATTATAACCACGCTGTGCAACGAGTATTTTAACCGTACACCAACCAAACATACCAGCTAAAATAACACTTAAAATCGTCACATCGGCAAACCACACATGCGCGCACCCCGCCAACACCGGCGCTAAAACTACCGGCATAATGCCACCAATTCCAATTCCAAGCCCAAGCCATTGCGCCCGGCTTAAACGCTCACGCCAAAAAATATATGCTAACAGGGCGGCAATAAAAGGCGCACTTGTATACAAAAGTGTCAGGTACGCAGGACTTGCCCATTGTAGACTGAGTACTTCGCATACGTTTGCAATACACATGCCACACACAGCAAAGGCACCAAACAGCCATAAATCTTTTTTCTTGAGACTAAACGCGGCACGCTTTTTAAGCGCTAAAAACCCAAGCGTAAACAAACCCGCGCACAAAAGCCGTACACCAACAATAAAAAGTGGTGGCGCATACAGTAATGATTGCTGGATGGCAAAATACGACAACGAAAACAAAAGATAGAGCAATGCAACTAATATCATGATCGCTTTTCTAATACAAGATCTTTATCAATAACACACACGCGTTCAATCGAAACTGCTTTGCCATCTTCGGGGTTAATTTCAACCACAACAGCCCATAAAACAAACGGCCCACCATATTCCACTTCAAAGCGTACGGGCATCTGTGTAAGCAATCCACGCAATGCCGAATCTATTTTAAAACCAATCATGCTATTATATGCACCAACCATGCCAACATCACTAATATATGCGGTTCCTTTTGGCAGAACGTGTTCATCAGCAGTTTGAATATGCGTATGCGATCCAAGCACCGCACTCACCGACCCATCAAGTAAATACGCAAGAGCAAGTTTTTCTGCCGTAGCTTCGGCATGAAAATCAACAATAATAATCTTTGTTTGTGCATGTAGATATGAAAGCACCGATTGCGCCATACGTAATGGACAGTCAGTGATTTCTTTAAAAAATACACGTCCTTGTAGATTAATTACACCCACAATATGTCCATCAATGGCTACCGTTGTAACCCCAACGCCAGGACACCCTGCAGGGTAATTGGCCGGGCGCAATAAGTCATGATTTTGTTCAAGATATGCGTTAATTGGCGAATGCGCCCAAATATGATTACCCGATGTAATAATATGAACACCGGCTGCTTTCATAGCATCGGCTATTTGTGGTGTAATACCGCGTCCATTTTTAGCAGCATTTTCGCCATTTGCAAGAACAACATTAATTTTATATTTTTTGCAGAGTGTTGCGACATGCTTCTGCACCATGGCTAAACCAACTTCACCAATCAAATCACCAATAAATAAAATATTAATTGTTTTCATGCATCCCTATCGCGCA
Organism: uncultured Pseudomonadota bacterium; assembly: GCA_964432975.1. Classification (GTDB taxonomy): domain Bacteria; phylum Babelota; class Babeliae; order Babelales; family UBA12409; genus CAYSPS01. The sequence continues at coordinate 44,716 of CAYSPS010000001.1, forward strand.
TATTCGATGGCACGTTTTTCACGAATTACATTAACCTTAATCTGCCCAGGAAAATTCATTTCACTCTCAATACGTTTGGCAATATCACGCGCCAATGTACGGGCCTTTTCATCATCAACAAGATCTTCCTCTACGATAATACGCACTTCGCGTCCAGCCTGCAGCGCATACGCCTTTTTGACCCCCGGATATGATGCTGCAATATCTTCAAGTTGTTCAAGGCGTTTTAAATATGCTGCGAAAGTTTCTCGTCGCGCACCTGGGCGTGAAGCAGAAATGGTATCTGCAATAAGTAATATTGGACCGTATAATGAGGTAAATGGTGTTTCTTCATGATGTGCCGCAATCGCATTAACAATGCGCACATCCTCACCACAACGTTTGGCAACATCAGCGCCAATTTGTGCATGCGGACCTTCAATTTCTGCGGTCATTGCCTTGCCAATATCATGAAAAAGCCCAGCTCGAGCAGCAAGTCCCGCATCAAGACTTAGTTCAGCAGCAATCATGCGTGCAAAATATGCAACCTCTTTGCTATGTTGCAAAACATTTTGTGAATAACTGGTGCGAAAATGCAACCGACCAAGCATCGTCACCATTTCAGGAGCTGCTCCATGAACATTTAATTCCTGCACAGCTTTTTTGCCATAGTCTTCGATCATTTCTTCGATTTCTTGTTCACACTGAGCAACAGTTTCTTCAATGCGCGTCGGATTAATACGCCCATCGCGAATGAGAATTTCCAGTGAGCGTCGTGCAACTTCACGTCGAATCGGATTAAAACCAGAAATGGTAATCACTTCTGGTGTGTCGCCTATAATAAATTCCATACCAGTTGCCATTTCAAGTGCTTTAATATTACGCCCTTCTTTGCCGATAATGCGCCCCTTCATGTCTTCATTAGGAAGGTGCACAATACCAGAAGTCACTGCATCAACAGTATCTGCCGTATAACGCTGCATCGCACCAAGTAAAATTTCCTGCGACTGTTCTTTGGCGCGCATACGAATTTCATCTTCCACTTTTTGCATCCAACGCTCATGACTATGGTATACTTCATCTTTGATCGTTTCAAAAAGCGCATTTTTAGCTTCTTCTTTATTCATGCCGCTGACGTGTTCAAGTTTGGTGATTAAATCTGCATAAAGTGTACGCACCTTTTCTTCACCAACACGCAACGCATCAGCAGAACGATTGAGTTCGCGTTCACGTCGTTGAAGCTCTAATTTTAACTCATCAAGGCGCAACTCGCGTTTTTGCAAATCTTCATCACGTGCAACAACTTTTTGTTGCAAACGATCAAGATCTTGCCGTTCACGCTTAGTTTCATCTTCAAATTCTTTTCGACGGCGATAAATTTCATCACGGATTTTCAACGACGCTTCACGTCGTTCGTTTTCAATTTCGCGTTCAATCGCACTTAATCGTGTACGCGAATCAGCCAACTCACGTCGTGCGCGCGCTAAACGCTGTTGCGCATAAAATAAAATCGCTGCAGCGATCGCAATAAGTGATCCGCCGATCGCGTAAGTCATACCCCATATCATTGTATTATTCCTATACTACTTTGATACAATTGGAAAACATCACTTGTGCTCACATTTTGTGAGTACACCTGTGATCTATAAAAGACAAGATTACGTGTGCCCGGATCAGCTTGATGACAAGGGTGTCCGCATCTCTTGATCGAGAATCTCTGCTAAATTGCGCTCGCGTTGTTCTTTCTTTTGCATGCGCAAAATAATATCTAATGCGCACAACACCGCAAGTTTCTTTGAGTCAGTTTTTCCCGTTTGTTGCATCACTGCATTCATCATGTCATTCAAATTGGCAACGGCTTGGTCAAGCTGTTCGACCGGTTCATCGGTAACAATAGTATATGACTCACCACCAATTATTACCGTATGTTTCGTTATTATACTCATGACTCCGTGCGCTCTTGCGTCACAACCGTATCAATGTCTTTAATTAAACTATCAATCAACACTTTGGCAAATTCTTTTTCGTGACTCAACGCATTTCCCTGAGCCAACGACGCCTCCTGTAATTCATCAATCTGCTGCTGCAATGCAAGCCTGTCTTTGGTCAACTGTGCATTTTCTTGTCGCAATCGTTGAACGAGTGCAACCAATTCAGAAATTTTTTGCTCCAATACCCCGAAAACTTCCATAAACTCCCCTCAAGCATAGGTTCTATTTCATACCAGCGTCATCGTATCTCACCGATGTTCGTGATATCAAGAAATTTTGCCGCGCGCACGATCAACAAGTTGCGCAAATGCTTGTGGCTCGGCAATGGCAAGCTGACTCAACATTTTGCGATCAAGCACCACGCCAGCTTTTTTCAACCCACTCATAAATACATTGTACGACATGCCATGTTCACGCGTGGCAGCCGAGATACGGACAATAAACAACTGACGCATTGAACGTTTTTTGAGCTTCCGCCCCTTAAATGCAAATGCCATTGCACGTAATACGGTTTCACGCATACGGCGTACAACATTTTTACGCTGTCCCCAATAACCCTTAGCCTGTTTTGTCCATCGTTTGTGGCGCTTTCTTGTCATCACGCCACGTTTTACTCTCGACATATCAAAACCCTTTAGTTCTTACTTAGATTAAATCCCTAAAATTCCCCGTCCTACTCGTATGGCAAAAGCGCAATAAAACGTCCATGATCCGTCCGTCCCATATACGTACACGGACGCAGATGACGTTTACGCTTGGCGGTTTTACTTGCCATTAAATGTCTTTTATATGCATGCGCACGTTTAACTTTTCCACTTTTTGTTTTCGAAAAACGTTTCTTTGATGCTGAATGCGTTTTCATTTTAGGCATGTTTTCAATCCTGTTATTTATTTATGCTTTATATAGTATACGCGCGACCACAACTGACCAAGTCGCGATTCTTGTTCAAATTCAACAATGCCAAGTTCTTTGCCAGCAAGCGTCGCGTCAATTTTCTCAAACATTGCCTGACCTCGTTCACTTCGCGTTGCCATTTCGCGCCCACGAAATACGAGCGTAAACTTGACGCGATTGCCATCATGTAAAAAAGCCGTCGCCTGATTAAGCTTTGTTTGATAATCATGTTCTTCAATTTTTGGACGCAATTTTATTTCTTTAATTTTAATAACTTTTTGATTGCGCTTAGCCTCGGCAAGCTTCTTTTTTTTCGCGTAAATCATCTTGCCGAAATCCATGATCTTGGCTACCGGAACACCGTGCGTACCTGCTTCGGCAATAAGCACTAAATCAAGCCCCTCTTCACGTGCGCGAGCCAGCGCATCATAACGCGACAAAATACCAATATTTTCACCGGTACTCGATATTACTTGTATTCGCGGCGCATAAATATATTCATTAACTTTATGCTCGCTTTTGCGCATATCTCTCAACGATTGCTTCCTTCATCTCAAATAACAATATATTTTCCCAACAAAACTACTCACGCATACTTTTTAAAGCCTCAAGCACCTTTTGCTCAATCGCACTTGCCATTTCGGCATTTGCTTTCAAAAACTGCACAGCCTGCTCGCGCCCTTGGGCAATTTTTTGATCATTAAATGCAAACCAAGCCCCAGCCTGTGCAATAACGTTACAAAAGAGTGCAGCATCAAGCAAATCAAGTTCGCGACTCAACCCTTCACCAAAAATCAAATCAAGTTCGACGTGACGAAATGGCGGCGCAACCTTGTTTTTAACTACCTTGATGAGCACACGATTACCAAAGTGACGCTCATTTTTCTTTAAACTCCCAATACGTCGCACATCCATACGTACCGATGCATAAAATTTCAATGCATTACCACCCGTCGTTGTTTCTTTATTGGCAAACGGCATGCTGCTAATATTGTGACGAATCTGATTAATAAAAATAAGCACCGTTTTTGATTTATGCACAATTGGCGTTAATTTCCGTAACGCCTGCGACATCAACCGCGCCTGCAACCCAACATGCGCATCGCCCATTTCGCCCTCAAGCTCGGCTTTTGGCACCAACGCAGCAACTGAATCAATAACAACGATGTCAATTGCCCCAGATCTAATGAGCATTTCAGCAATATCTAACGCCTGCTCACCAAAGTCTGGTTGTGAAATCACCAAGTCTTGAACATTCACCCCCAAGCGAGCCGCGTGTGTCGAATCAAGCGCATGCTCTGCATCAATAAATGCACACATGCCACCACGTTTTTGCGCCTGAGCGACAGCATGCAATGCAAGTGTCGTTTTTCCCGATGCTTCTGGACCAAAAATTTCAATGACACGCCCACGTGGCAACCCGCCAACACCTAAAGCATGATTTAATAACAACGAACCCGTTGAAATGGCCTCAACTTCTGCTATGGGCGACTGCCCGAGAAGCATCACCGAGCCTTTGCCATATTGCTTGTCAATTTGCGCGAACGTCGCCTCGAGCGCCTTTTTGCGCTCTTGTTGGATCGACTTTTGAGAAGTTTCCACAATATCCTTTGGTGATTTAAAATTTAGCGCTTATTTGGCTATTTTTTCATTAATTTTTATTGTAGCATTTTTATATAAAGAAGCAACAAATGACTGCTCTACAAGGCCCCTCGTCTCTTGCACAAGTGTCCCCAAAAGGGCTGCTTTTTTAGCATCAAAGAGCTTTTGATCAAATGGGGCAAGTTCATCAACAAAGATCATGACCCCATTTTGCCCATGCATTCCCGTCACGATCGCACCGGCTTTGTTAATCGCAAAGAGTTTTTGCATAAGAGACTGCCCAGCCTGCTGCTCAAAATTTTGTAATGCTTTAGTGTCATTTTTACGTACCCAAACAGGTGCTTGAACCTTTGCACCATACTGTTGGGCCACTTCATCAAATATCTTTTTGGTATGAGCAATGCGCACTTTATCAAGCACATGCGTTAAAGTTTCAAGCGCACGTTGCTCACACAAATCTTGTCGTACACGATCTTTGACGGTATCAAACGGTGGCTGATAGGTTTTTTTCAAGTCCGTAACGATAATAGCGTATCCCTTATCACCATCAACGACAAAACTGCCAGTATCGCGTCGTGCATTAAATAACTTTTGCACAAGAGGATCTTGCGTGAGCACTGTACCTGCCAGTTCTTTTTTGACCGCATTCTTTTTACGTGCAAATTCTGCAAGCATTTGTTCTTTGTCTTGCGCACGCGCAAGCGTATATTTGATTTCATAGCCAAACGTACGCTCAAATTGTTGCTGACGTAGTTTGCGCTCAATTTCAGCACGCACCCTTTCAAGCGGTTTATAGGTTGGCGACTTTTTGGCAACCCGTTGAATAATTTCAAATCCTTGTGGTGTCTCAAGCACTGGTGAAATATCACCATCTTTTGTTAAGCGCATCGCGGCTTGTTCAAATGGATTATTACCTTGTTTAGGCACAAATTCTATTAATCCGCCGCTTTTTTTCGTCGTGATATCCGCAGAAAGTTCACGTGCCTTTTGTTCAAAGAGTTCTGGCTTAGTTTTCAATTCTTGCAACAATGCGTGAGCCTGTGTGCGTATATTTGATTTATCCTTTTCATTAAAAGCGAGCAGAATATGGCGCACCTGTAAACGTGCGGTCTGATCAACAAATTCTTGGTATTTATTGCGGTTGTAATAGGCGGTTATTTGTTTTTCACCGACACGCACACCATATTTATCAGCATCAAAAACCCAAACAATGCCAGCGCGCTTTTCAGGTACAAAATAGCGTTTACTTGCACGGTTTTGCGCGTCAAAAAATGTTTTTAGTTGCGCATCAGATATATCTTTTCCTTGTTCATGTGCAACAAAACTTTTGAGGGGAATGAATGCACATGTACACCGACGATCGGCAAATTCACGCATAAACCGATCTTTAAGCACAAATTCCGGTACATACGCAGAACCCATTGCCAATTCCATGAGCGTGCCTTCAAGAATCTGCTCAGCTTTTTGCTGCTCAAGTTGTGCAAATGACTTGCGCAAATATTGGGCAATCATTGCTTCATCAACAGTACCATCGGGGCGACGCAGTTCTTTGGGAAGCGATGCAATTACTTGCTGGCGAACAAACTCGGGCGAAACAACCAAGTACATGCGATGGGCAATATTATCAACAAGTGCTTGAGTGGTAAGTGCATCAAGGGCAATTTTTTGTGGATCGGTTGACATACCTTGCATGCGAAAAATATTTTCTGCCTGCGGGCCAAACATTTTTTTTAGCTGTTCAATTTGATCAGAAATTTCGTCAACGCGAGCATTATATTCGTTCAGACTAATCGCGGTACCATCAACTTTGATTGCCCAGTCGTCGTTTGAAAACCACTTAAAAAATAATGTAAATGAGTATGGTAATACCATGAGCAAGCTCACGGCATACACAATGGTACGTAAAAAACGACCTTGCAAATGATGACGAAAAAAAGAAATCATATGGCCAAAACCCTTTTTTAGTAAAAACTAATCACTATAACGCTGTATAACCGCAAACCGCACACCAGGAATAGTATTATTCAAAGCAATGAGCGCATCATCAAGTGCCTGTTTTGTTGGATAACCAACCGTCAAAACCTGGTAGCACATAAACGGTCTATTATTCTTTAGTATGAAAGAAGTCTTCACAATGCGCAATGGGCACGCCGTCAATTGCGCCCGCGCACACAGCTGCAGTGCTTGCGCGTAAGACATGCATGATGCAACACAAGCATAAAACCAAGATTCACTCATGGGTGCATCAACAAATGCTTGCTGCGAATGAGTGGACAATGGTTTTGCTACAGACTCAAAATATGGTACGAGTAGAGCATGTGCACAATGTTTGCCGTACCAAAAACCAACGAGCCATGCAATTAACAGTCCAGCACAGACCGCTACAACTGCCCAACTGGCATGGCGCGTGTCAAAATATACCCCATTATCACGATTCATAGCTACCCCTTTTTATCATCACTGAGCATTATGTATTGCATAAGTTTTGCACGCGAATCAAAATCTTTTTGAGCAACATCAAGCCACAACACACGAACATCTTCTGTAAAGTGCGCTAGCTTTTTCGTCAACATCCGATTAAAGGTTAATTGACGCTTGGCGTAGTTACGCGTTCTTTGTTGGATGCGCGCAACTAATTCATCATATGATTTGGCATGCAATTGCGGTGTACGTAAATAAAGAACAATATCGTCATATCCAATGAGTTTTTTTGTCAATAAAAAATCTTGCCACGTGGTCGAAAGTGCACGAACTTCATCAATCCATCCTGCCGCAAACATGTGCTTCACTCGCGCGTTAATACGTGCATAAATAAATTCCACTGGTGCCGTAAGCATAAAAATAACAGCTCGCGATATTGGAGCATACTGTGGTCGGCACACAGAAGGTTTTATACCAAGATTATACCACACATCTAATGCGCGTTGTATGCGATAGCGATCTGCTGGCTGAATAGCTGCTGCGCGCTCTGGGTCTATATGCTGTAGCTCGTGCCATAATTGCAGCGTTGGTTTTTGATAAACTTGTTGAGCGACTTTCGCTAAAGTTTGAGAGAAAAAAAGAGCATCGATGTAAAATCCAGAACCACCAACAATGATAGGCAATTTTTCTTTTGCACCAAGGCCGGCAATAATCGGCGTTATCAAATTGCGATATCCAACAACACTCATATTGACCGGATCATCAAGTACATCAAATAAATAATGTGGTATTAGTGATTTATGCCAATCTGGCTTTGCAGTACCAATAGTCAGTGGTGTATAAAATTGTCCAACATCGGCATTAATAATTGCAGAAGGTTGTTGAGCACCTATATGTAATGCAAGATCGGTTTTGCCAATTCCGGTTGGACCAGTAATAATCATCGTACGTGCCTGTTGCATATTAACCAATCACTTTTTAAATGGCTG
>CAYSPS010000001.1:52602-55670 GCA_964432975.1 uncultured Pseudomonadota bacterium
CGTTTTTGTATTATGTACTGTACGTACGAAAAGTGCGCGTAATCTGCTTGTTACCTGTTCAGCATTGAGATTTTCTATGATCGCGATTTCTTCAGCAAGCAATGCTTCTGTCTGCGCAAGTAGTGCGCGCTCACCAAATGATAACTCTTTGGTACGGGCAAGACATTGCAAATCGCGATAAATTTTTGAAATTTCGACTAAATTTCCTGTGCGCAAACATGATTGATATTTCTTATGACGTTTATTCCAACTGCTGATATATTCACTGCATGATGCGCGTACCATGTTTTCAGCAAGTGTTTTAAAAACCTCTTGCACATGTACACGACTACTTAATGCACGCACACCAATTGCAGCAAGATTATCGATCGGTACCAAAATTGTCATATCTTTATTAACAAACTTGAGCTCATACAAGATAGTATCTTTCCCCCCCATTACTCGCTCCATGATGCGACTAACACGTGCGACACCGTGTCCAGGATAAACCACTTTTTCATTGAGAGCGAACATAAAGCATCCCCTTCCTTATAAGTAGGGGACCTAGAACGTTTTGTGCTCGCAAAATCGTGTTATCAGTATACTACAAAAGATCAATGCACTACAACTGCTGGTGCACCATTTTTACAAAATTGACTATATAACTTATAAAGTGCTAACATTCCTGTCAAAACTAAAACTACCCACCTTTTTTTAAGAAATACTGGTACATGATCAGCATGTTCAACATGTATTGCATTCATTAAAATGTTGTAACATTGTTCAAGAATATCAATCAATTCATCCAATGGAATATTCGAATCTATCTTTGCAAGAAGCGCATTAATCGAATTTACGTCTTGCCCAGCAACATTTGTAATAAGCTTCATAATAAATTGCTCAAAAACAAGTCCGATTAGATTACAAAGTTCATACATGAATTGTTTGCCTGAACAAGCAACAGTACCAACTTTGTACGCATTCCATAAATCACGCAGTGGCATAATACTTTTGCGCTCAATCATGGCATTGTAACAACGAATAACACAGGATTGTGTAAATGCAAGGCGCCGTACAAAGGTAAAATCTAATTTACAACCAGTTTGTTTTTCTATTTTGACACACAATTCAACATACCGATCAATCATAGCATCGAGGTTTTCAAATTTTTTGTTCCGTACGTTCATTGCAATTGTACCGTTTACAAAAATAAGTTCGCCCAGCACGAGGACGTGCATAAAATGACCGGTAATAGCCATATCTTCTCCTTAACTTCTTGTGCTTCATCTGGAATATTACCCTACAACGAAAGCCGAAAAAAGCACAAGAGCCTTGCCATAAATTGCGCAGTCAAGCAGTTCAGCCGCCACGTGCCCCCCCACGAAAAAATCTGCCCACGCATCAATCATTCTGCAACACTCCAGAGCAACCCCAAAAAACCCACAAAGGCCGGTATAACCACGCAACTGCGCGGACGGAGCTAAAAACATCAAGGTATTTTTATAAAAATTTTATTGAGAAGCTCGATCACACCGCGCTCAAAAATTTTTTATGGAAAAAATTATGCGTCACAAAAACTTCTTAACCAAGCACAAGAATTGCCTGAGAAAAATTATGCGCCAATAAAATTTTATTACTTTCGCTGCAACACTTAAGTGTGCGCTTCCCCAATTAAACCACGTCCATGTGTACAATAGGTTTCTTTCAAAACCTGTCGAGAGTTATGAGTTATTGTAAAATTCACTCATGCTGTTCGCCATGAGTCTTTGGCGACGTGTTTGCAAACGTCTCATAAAATTTAAGTCTTAAAAGATAGTGGGGACAAAAGACAAAGACCGCGAAAAACGGTCTTTGTTTGAAAGCACAAAATATTCTAGGTCAGGTTAGACCAACTGACCTTAAATTGAACGAACAACCTGACGCAAATTTTTTCCTGCCTTGAAGCGTGGCACATAAATTGCCGGAATATCTATACGTTGCTTTGTAGCGGGATTAAGACCTTTGCGAGCTGGACGTAACGAAGTCGAGAACGTACCAAAACCAGCCAGGGCAACTTTGTCACCCTTTTTCAATGAACGTTCAACAATGCGGGTCAATGCATCAATGACGGTTGTTATATCTTTTTTGCTAAAAGAAGTTTCCTCGCTCAAAGCGCTTATAAGATCTGTTTTATTCATTAGTTTGGCTCCTTTCCGCACACATGCCCTATAAATTAAACACTGCTTTTTAACTCGCGATTTTATCTTAGCTACGTTTGCATATTTGTCAAATAGCATTGCCGGCAAAACACAACGTACAAAAGTAGAATATCTACTCAACAAGCGCAACAACACGCGCCAGCGCCGAATCGGCTGCGATTTTGATCGGCAACGCAATAAGGGTAAACCTTGATACGCCAATGAGCGCAACAAGATTGGTAAGATTCTCAATAATAAGAACATCATGTGACAAAAAATATGTATGCACATCAAACGGAAACAAATCTGGCGATGGCATATCAAAACCAACCGTATTCACACGCACATCAATTAATTTCTGTGCACATGCCAGGGTAATTGTTGGATGTTTTGTAAAATAGTCATCTTTTCCCCACCGCGCATCATGTCCTGTCAAAAAAAGAACGATAGCTCCTGATGGAAACACATACTTTTGAAGTACATCAATATCAATTATTTCACGCCCGCGCGCATCGATTAAAATTCCTGGCGCAACAAAACGCGCAACAGAACAATCACACAAGAACTTTTTCTTTTCAAGCAAATGTGCTGGACCATCAATGTGAGTTCCTACATGCATTCCGCAAGTCAGCTGACAATCGTTGTAATAATTTTTTTCTAAAAAACGTATTTGTTGCACGCTACATACATTATCATAGGGATGCGTCGGCATGTGATCAACGATCGTATGTGAAAGATCAATCATCATTATTTTCCTGCAAAATTAATAAACGAAGGGAAGCAGCTTCCAGGTTTTTTTCTGATATTCAGCGTAGCGCTCGCCAAACACGTTTAATAAAAATTTTTCTTCAGCGTTAATTTTTAACACGTAACAGAACGTAATAAAGATAAGCGCAACAACTGATGCAAGCG
>CAYSPS010000001.1:55692-73553 GCA_964432975.1 uncultured Pseudomonadota bacterium
TACATGGGATGGCGAATCCATCGATACGGTCCATGCTGAATAAGCTGTTGTTGTTGAACCGACTGAATCGTGGCGCTCCAATTGCGCCCTAACACGGCGCGTGCCCAAATAGTAAAAACCATTGAGAGCGCTAAAATGATCAAACCAATAAATACCACAAAAAAGTTGTACGGCAAAACAATGTATGCTAAAAAATTTTTGCGCCAAAAAATGAGCGTGAACGCAAAAACACTGCCAGTAAGTTGCACAAAACGCACTTGCAAAACAGCAGCGGTTTTCTCAGTTTTTACGCGAGCACGCACCCGCAACCAACTCATTAACCAATAGATACCAAAAATTCCCCATAACATGATAATGAAAAAATATACGACACGAGCCAAAAATTCATTTACTATCGCATACCCAATATCCATAATCAAACTCCAATCAAAATTATTTTCTAGTTTACCATGAGTTATGTAATTCATAACAGTTTGAAATGGATTTTTAGCATGAACAATTAACGGCAGCAACTAATATGGGTATCAACTTCTACCTGTAACCTAATAATCCATGATAAGCTTATTTACAAAATATTAGTCTAAGGAGACATTTATGAGATGTTTAAATTATTTTTTACTTCTCGCCGCGAGTATAATTTTAAGCTTACATGCAGAGCTTGTCGAACTCATCACACTTAACAAAAACTTTGTGCTTGATGTTCGCTATGCAACAACAAATAATTTTACCGGTAAAAAAGTCTATCCAAGCGCACGCTGTTTTTTACAAAAAGAGGCTGCTGATGCGCTTAATCTTGTACAACAAGAATTGGAAAAACAAGAACTGGGATTAAAAATTTGGGACGCTTATCGCCCACTTTCAGTACAAAAAATTTTCTGGGAAATTTATCCAAATGAAAACTATGTCGCAGACCCTGCCAAGGGATCAAGGCACAATCGTGGTTGCGCGGTTGACGTCACCCTTGTTGACCTCAAAACAGGCGAAGAACTCACCATGCCATCAGCATTTGATGATTTCTCAGAAAAAGCACACCGTAATTACGACAAAATGGCACCTGAAGCGCGCAAAAATTGCAAATTACTCCAAGACGTTATGGAAAAATACGGTTTTCGTGGAGTGCCAACCGAATGGTGGCATTTTGACTTTGTCGGTGTTGACACCCAACCAGGAAAAGAAGTGTGGAAAAACTATCCGGTTAGTGATATTATTATCACATAAACTCAACCATTATTTAATTAAGGAAAATACATGTTGCATCAAAGCTATGTGCGTGCGATTTGCATGTGCTCGCTTGTACTTGTAAGTTCACTGCATGCCATGGAAAAAGAATTTTTTGCAAAATACGATTTAGTCAACATAAAGGACATCAATCCAACAATCAAAACATATCTTATTTTTGCAACGCCACATAATTTTACTGGCCAAAAAGTATACACAAGTTCTGAGTGCTATATGCTGCGCGAAGTAGCACTAAAACTCGATGAAATACAAAAAGAGCTCAACGCACAAGGGCTTGGACTTCTTGTCATCGATGCATACCGCTCCATGGAAGCGCAACAAAAATTTTGGGACCTCATTCATGATGAACGCTATGTTTCAAACCCCAAAAAGAATGGTGGCCGGCATACACGCGGCACGGCGGTGGATTTATTAATTATCGATCTAAAGACCGGCGAGCCGCTCGCGTTTCCCGTCACGCCCGATGATCTTAAAACGCCGGCTTATTTTACTGAAAAAGTATGTCACGGGTACATGAATCTTCCGACAGAACAAATTAAAAATCGCGAATTTTTAAAAGAAATTATGCTGAGACATGGTTTTGAACCAATGCCAACAGAATTTTGGCACTATGACATTATTGGTTGGCAAAATCACGCACCATTGCCTCGTATCGATTCTTGAAACAACGGAAAAAATATAAAGGAATTTTATTATGAACATACGTCCGTCAATGTTTACTGTTGTTATGGCATTTTTGTCTCATACATATGCCATGCAAGTTTCTGTCGAACCAGTCACTTCAGCAAATCTAGCCGCTGAAGAAGCTGTCTTTCGCAATGCATTCATCGCATCTTATGGTCAATCACCGATAATCTTGGAACAAATTAGCAAGAAATACCCAACGCTCGATACATTTTTATACGCATCTTTTGAAGATGAGAATGTTGATTTTAGTGCACATAAACCAAACGCATATTTTATACATGCCAAAATAGGGGATACCGTTGTTGGCTATATGTCTTTTGACATACGTGCCGATAACACGGCATATATTCGCCAATTGGCAATTGATCCTGCTTGCGCAAAACGAGGAATCGGCCGCATGCTTTTATCGTTTGTTTTTAAATCTAACCCAACGATAACTAAAATTTCAGGATGCACGCGACGCGCAAACACGCGAGCAATTGATTTTTACAAACATCTTGGATGCAAAATAACCGAGTGTACTCATGAAGGTTTTGATCCCGCAATCTACATTGGCATAGAATATACTCCGAACTAAAAACACGACAAAATAAATAATTAGGAACGTCTTTATGAATCACCTTTTAAAACATGTAAGTGCGGGCCTTGTTCTTGTGGCAGTGCTTGCAAGCTGCAACTTTTGCCCGTGCTGTCATGACTGCTGCAAGCACCAAACAACCGCCGCCCCTATTGTTGCGTCAAAAACAATTTTTTCGTTCTTGGGCGCGCCTGGTTCAGGTAAAGGAACATTGTCAGAGCAAGCCGTAAACAAGCTTGGTTTTAAAACCGTTTCGACTGGAAATTTGTGTCGTGAAGAAATAGCTTCTGGCAGCGCCAAAGGTACGACTATCGCCAGCTACCTGAAAAACGCACAGTTAATCCCCGATGATATGATTACCGACATGGTACAAACCTGGCTGAGCAAACAAACAGGTGACACACCAATTATTTTAGATGGCTATCCACGCTCACATCATCAAGCGGAATTACTGGCACAACTTTTAAAAGAAATTTTCCCTCACTATAAACTGCGTGTCATTGCCCTCACTATCGACGATGAAGATGAAGTCGTTAAACGTATCTCCAATCGTTTAGTATGTTCCAACAAGCAATGCCAAGCGGTCTACAACCGTGATTTATTAAAAGACAAAACCAAACTTGTTTGTGAAAAATGCGCAAGCCCACTCATTCAGCGTGAAGACGACAAAGAAGAAGTCGTACGCAGGCGCCTACAAGAATTTAATAAAAACAATCAAGAAATTATTGATTTTTACACGAGCGCTGGCATTACCGTTGAACAACTGCCGGTGTCACACGCAACACCAGAACAGGTCTTTGATCGTTTCAAAGGCTTGCTGTCTGCAACTATTCCTTGATCATAACAATATTTGGCACCATGGCGGCGGAGTGCTCTTGATAGTCGCGATAGTTTTCCCATGGGGTCATATAAAAAGGTGCTGCTGAAACACTATTTTCTCCGGACAATGTTGGAATTTCTGTAAGTCCCTCCAGGTGCCGGAGTGAGTGTTTCAATAATTTTCGTCGCGGATGATACGACATACCTTGACCAAAAAAGTCATACGTCACGGTGCATGGAGGCAAAAAAAGCGTATTGATACCAGACTCAAATTCACGTCGATATTGCGCATGGTCAACACAAATAGCATATGCATATTTTCTTGAAATCATATAGGGCAAAGGCACAGACCCATACGGCTTTAAAACTCCTTCGCGCGGCAATCCAACCTCGTTATCATAAATAAAACCACTCAAAACTGTTTTGCCGAATGAAAGTGAATGTAACTTATTAAATGGCCGCTCCCACTCAACGCGCGGCTGAGTTTCTGTTCCACGATATATGAATGCGCGTGATTGACCGCGCTGCTCGAGTCCGATAGCGTACAAAATAAGCTCTTTACCCATCGCCCAGTAAGCGGCTCTCCATGAAGAAACCACGTTCATAAGATCGCCACACTCTTGTATTAAACGCACCGGAGGAAAATCACGCATAAGCAAAAATCGATTTACGATTGCGTCAATCAAGACAAACCCGCCCAAGCGCATTTTTTGAAAACAGCGTTCCACATAGCCAGGCCACTGATAAGTCAAAAACGTGCGCACCTCATCATGCGTTGAAAATGCAAACAAATTTGAACCATCATCATAAGCAGCAGCATCATCAACATTATTTTTTTGCATAGGGATCAAAATAGCATCACTGAAATCATCTTCACACAAAAGACCACGCTCTTTTAAAAGTTCGTCTAAACGAACCAGAATTGCATACCTTTGGGCAAAATCATTGCGCAAGCGCGCAAAATCTATTTTTTTACGTGCATGCAAACAAGCGTTCAGCCAATCATCCTCAGCATGCTCAAAATTCATGGCGTTAACAAAATTTCGAAAACGATCGACATCCGACAATGCAAAAGATTCGCTATCGGAATCACGATTTCGATCAGCTTCTGTAAGTAATGCTAACCACTCGTCCGGAGCATGACCCCCGGTTTCAAGAAGGGGCGCCACATAAGGCTGAAGCCACAAAAATTCGTCACATTCAGAATTTACATATTCTGCTTTTATCGGTTGCACCTGTTCCAACATGTGCAAAATTTCTCGTACAGCACAAGCCATCAGAAAAACACGATAAACAGCCACGCTATACAAGGTTGGTGAAACGTCTTGTACGAACAGATCTGGCGCAACTTCACGTTGTATTTTTTGTTGCAAAAAGGCAACCTCATTGCTATCCAAGACATTTTTGTCTGCAGCGGAAATTGTTCCGTCATATACGTACATAGGGAATTGGTAGCGCACAAGAATTTCATGCGCACGGTTAAATTCATTAGCAGTTGGCTCAATACGCCGACCATTAACCACCCTGAAAACAAGAAAGTGAGAACAAACCGTCACCGGAACTAATAACGAAACAATTAACAACACCATTTTATGAAAAATCATATAATCTCCATTTTAAATAGAAAATTTATGAATGACGCGCTTCACCGACTCTTGTGTGATAATCACATAATTCGTCTGATGGTATAGCCCGTGCATACTCAAGCATCTCGGCACGAGTCAAATACCCATGCGCAATAGGCTCCTCACAAGTACGTGCTGCAACTTCTTCAGCACATTGACGGCAGTGACAATTGATAAGCGCCAAAGTATCGGCCTCTTGCTCAGTACCACGCGGATATAAATCAGGACGCATCGCACGGCCATAACAGCCAGATTGATCTTGCAGGGCATGCGCTAATTCATGGAGTATGCTAAATCTTCTCCGTGCATACAAAAGGTTATCAAAATTACGATTAACAATAATAACCCCACGTTGCCTAAACTTTTCAACTAATTCACGTGGCAATATTGGACAAAGAACCGATGCAATAAATTCTATTCCAAATTGGCGTAAGCCAACATAAATGGCACGCGCGTCCGAGAATGGCTCTTGCGCATAAAAAATATATGGCACTTGAGCTAATCTCATACTTTCTACCGAACTTTCATAAAGTTGACGAATTTCCGTAGAAACCCCACGCTCGTGCAATGTGCCGGGATACAGCGTCACGAGTATCATCAATCGTCGATATTCATCTTGCAATTTAGCCCGCATAGCCAAAGTACTGCCCGTACAAAGCCGTTGATAAGCAGCTGCATACGCATTACTTGGCATGCCATAAAGATGCGCATGACTGTCAGCACGTATGATGCGTTGAGCACGTGCCGTAAGCATATTCGCAGCTAAAAAACTTCTCTGAAAATCACCAACACCAGCTAAAACATCTGCCGTAACCGTCAAAGATTGTATAATTTTGGGGCATCCATTTACTTCGCAAATATAACGATAATGATGACGATCAAGACGCAATGCACAACCGCGGCGCGCAAATGCTTTAAATCGTTCTTGTTCTCTGGCCAATTCTAATGTTGAGGGCAACACTTCATTAAGCGCATCAGGCGCATAAAAATAAAGCCATGTATCAGCAGACCATCGGCGTTCAAGCTCAATAGTTTGCATAAGCTCAGCAGGCTCAAATATCACATTCGCATCAAGTCGCTCAGCAAACAAACATGATTGCAAAAAACTCCTTCCCATACGTAATGCGCGTGAGCACGCTTCAATTATACTTTCTACGGCATAATGATTATTGATCAAAAATAAATTGGTCAAATAATCGAGTGGAACATTCCAATTCATGATATGCACACCTGCTGGGTCAGAAACTAACGTGCTACGATATCGCGCACGCGCATCGAGCAAATCAGCATATGCTTCCTCAAACGTCTGCCGCCAAGCGCGCAGATGTTCACCACTCTGCGTGGCCATAATCTGCTGAAACTCATGGCGCTGTTGAACCGTAAAAAATGGAAGATCAAGTAATTGTCGCGCACAATCAGCCTTGATACGATCTATACTATCTAAAAGAAGCACTAAAACTTCACGTGCAGCACACGCATTAAGATCAAGATATAACAACGCGAGCGCATATAACGTTGGTGGCACCTTTTCAATCTGTAGATCTGGCGCAATAACTTGCCGAATCTTCAGCTGTAAAAATGCCGTTTCATTTTCATCAAGCGTATCTTTTTCTGAAGCTGCCACACGATCATCACCAACATACATAGGGAACTGATAACGAATTAAAATTTCATGAACACGCTGATATTCATCCGCAGTTGGAACCACTCGTTGACCGTTAACAACTCTAAAAACAAGAAACTGCGCATGAAGCATGTGTATAAAAAACACACTACATCCGAATAACACGCGGAAACAATTCATAGAGAAACCCCCTTTAACTGCTTATAAAATTAAAAAATGTCATATATAAACTGTTTCAGTTTAACAAAACTTATTAAAAATTCAAGTAGGATATAAGGATTTATCCAATTGACAAGAACATAAAAACCATAAAAACTTTTGTTGACCAGTAATGCGCAAAGGGGCTGTATGAAAGCAAAAAAACACGTCTGGTTACACATGTTCATCTTCTTGATGAATGGTTTGTATGGTATGGAGCCAGATAGCACGCATAAATCACAAAGTATGACACTGGCCACTACGCGGCATTATATCATACCAATACACTGCGAACACGATCTATTCATTGCGCTTGCACCCTATTTAAACACATCTGCCCAACCCGGCACCGTGGTTGCCCTATGGGACCTTGATTGTACGGTTGGCGTACTTGATGATTTACGTCTTCATCCATCGATATTTGATTTTAATGTTGAACTCGTTCGACGTTTACAACCAAGCACAACAACAATGGATCCATTCGATATGGTAATGGCAGATTTGCGCAAACTATATGAAAATGCACAAATGCGCCCCATGGAATCAGCAAATCGCATAAGCAAAATTATTTCACTGCTACAAGCCAGAAATATTCCAAATTTCGGCATCACTGCACGTTCAACACCACTTAAACAAGCAACCATGCATCAATTAGTGAGTAACTTAAATATAAAATTTAGTCATTTGAGCTCAATCACGCAATCGCCAATGTCAGCTGAAATTATTTTCAGAAGAAGTCCACCAGCAAAGGCTTATGAAGATGGTATTTGCTGTTGCGGAATTAACAGCAAGGGCATCATTTCAAAAGAACTTTTTAACGCACTTGGAATCGATCCAGAAACCATTATCATTGCCGATGATGGTCGAAAAAATTTAGACTCATTTTTAATCGCGCATCCACACCAAAAAGTCATTGCTCTGCATATGCAAATTCCAAATATGCCAGATACTGATCACTTTAGAGAAATACTTGCTCAAGATGGCATAGATATTAATGAAATTGTAATGATTGGAAGTACGTCCTATTTTCGCTGGCAATTATATCCATCAGCGCTCGCACTTGCCCGTACCGGCCCAGTTGGTGGTAGTGAAATGGACCTGCATGCCTTGGCTTCATTGTCACCAGGATCATCAAGTCCTGTCAGTTGCCGCGGAAGATTTGAAGGGGATGCCTTTGGTTCAAATTCGCCCACACCATTACAACATCCACCACAGCGTTGATGAATTTGATCAGCAACTGCATCACTTAGGCCAATAAGCTCATAATAAAAGATTGATAAACTTTTCATACTGAATAATTTAAAAAACTTTAAATTAAATTTATAAAGAGTTTTGACATTTATGATAAAGACGGCTATAATACATGTTATGTAATATGAAGCTCACCGAGTGCAAAAAAAATTTGTTTTTGCACACAAAATGGAATTGCTTTTTTATCAAAATAATACTAAGTAAGAAGAAAGAAGCAAAAGGACTCGGCCTATATTCATGGAGTTTGAATATGACGCACGTAACAAAACAGAAAACAAAAAAGGCGGTCACAACGGCAGCACATAGTTACCAAGAAATTATATCCCTGCTTGAACAAAGCTGGGATAAATCGTTATTACAAAACAGTCAACAAAAAATGCTCGCGCTTAATAAGGCGCTCGGTTCGCCTGCACAAAAAATTAAGGCCATTTTTGTTGGTGGTACCAACGGCAAAAGTTTAACGATAAACTTTACAACGCAACTGTTGCGCGCCGAAGGACTCAAAGTTGGCAGTTTTTATGCACCGCACGTTGTATCATACAACGAACGCATTGCATATAATAATGAAACTATTTCAAATCAAGAATTTACCGATGCGCTTAATGAAGTTTTTGCAAGCGCGAATACACTTGATATAAACCTCCATGCGCGCGAAGCACTTGCTACTGCGGCAATCATATACTTTGCTCACAAAAAAGTCGATGCTGCCGTATTTGAAGTAACTGATTGCGATTTTGATCCTGTCATGATTTGTACACCTGCAATCAGTGTTATCACGCGTGTCACAAATTATACGCTCGATACGCAAGAAAAAGAAATCCGTCAAAAAGTTGATGCCTTCAAATCACTTATAAAAGCGGAAACGTGGGTCATTTCAGCTGATCAAAGTAAGGCGAATTTGCAACAACTTGAAGATCTTACACAAACGCAAAAAGCCCAGTGGGCAATGCCTATTCGTAAGTTGGCCGTTTTGCAATATCCATTTGAGCAATTGCACGGCCGCTGCGCCGCGCTTGCAGAACGCGTAGCCCAGATATTTATTCAACATATTTCAAGTCAATCACTGGTCGTCAGTGAAAGCTTACTTGCCAAACCTAAAGGACAGCGTGGGCGCCCAACGCTTGAAGCCAAACGTCAAGCCGAACTCAATCCAAAAAAGACCATAGATCAATATTGGCAAGAAACCGTTGCCACGCTACCTGCACGTTTCCAATTACTTGACAAAGTACATCCAAACGTCTTATTGGACAACGCAAGCAATATTGATGCTTTTGAAAATTTATTACTCGGCGTTCGTCTATTGCACTATAAAAATCCGCTCAAAGGACTTGTGTTTATCATCGGCTGCGAAAATAATGCGTTGTTAAGCACTGAGTTTTATAAAATGCTCCGCTACTTCTTCAAAAAGACTGCCGGACAAGTCGTCTTTTGTCCAGTCAATGCTGACGCACAAAACAATACGCCAGAGTTTGACGCTGAGCATATCACCAATGATGCCAAAAATGTCAAGGTTAAAGCAAAATCCATGAAATCATTCACCCAGGCACTTGATTATGCCAAGAAAGCCGTTGACGAACAACAAGGACTCATTGTTGTCACGGGTTCACGTGCTCTTGTCAGCGAATATTGGCAAACCAAGGGTGCGAAAAAATAATCACCTGTTATATTGCGCTCTAAAATTGTCCTGCTTATACTGATAGTAGAAGTCGTGCATGCCACAAAATGGCATGCACACCTCTGATCGTATATGGGGACACATGGAAAATGTAACCTTATTCCATAAGACATATTGGGAACCGTTGCGCATGCTTGGGTTCACGGGTAATTTCTGGCGACTTAATGCACAAACTATTATGTTTACCTGGGCAGCGCTTGGTATTTTAGCACTTTTGATCGTCGGCGCTCGACATGCCCTCAAAAAAAGGCACAGCATCGGTGAATTCCTGATACTTTCAAGTACGAACGCACTAAAAAATCTTGTGGTACAAAGTTTAGGCACCTTTAATTTTAATCATTTTGCATTTATCGCATCATTATTTACGTTTATTTTACTGTGCAACCTTTTGCCACTCATTCCATGGTTTGAAGAGCCAACCAGTGATTTGTGTACGACGCTCGGACTTGGACTTGCATCGTTTTTTTATATTCAAGGTAGCAGCATCAGTGCGCACGGTTTTTTGGGGTACTTAAAAGAATTTACCGAACCATTTCTTTTCATGCTTCCCATGGAAATTGTCGGAAAACTCGCTACCATTGTTTCAATCTCATTTCGTCTTTTTGGCAATATTATGGGCGGTTCAATTATCTCGAAACTTTTTTTGCACGCAATTGGGGGCTTTTGGCTCCGCGAATTACTTGGCATTGCACTCGGCCTCAACATGCTCATTGCACTCTTTTTTGTCGTATTTGAAGGCTTGATTCAGGCATTTGTTTTTGCCATGCTTTCGCTTACCTATCTTGCTCTGGCTATCAAAAAAGAGGAATAATTCATGATTAACAGCGCAACATTCTTACAATACGGCGCAATTGCTCTGACGGCCGGTTTGGCGCTTGTCGGTGCAGCACTCAGCCAAGGAGCAATTGGCAAAATGTTTCTTCATACAAGTAACATCCAGCCTATGGCACATGGACAACTAAATCGTGCCGCACTTTTGGCAATGGTATTTGCCGAGACAGCTGCGATTTTAAGTGCAACCATTATTGTTATCGTACTTTTTGCAGCACCAAAACCGGCCACTATGGCCACGGGAATTGCACTTTTTGGTATTGTTGGCGCTTGCGGGTTAAGCAGTTTTACCGTAAGTATGGTATCAGCGCTGCCAGCCAGACGCGCACTTGAAGCAATTGCACATCAACCATTTTTTGCCCCGCGCATTATGAACCTCATGCTTCTCACCATGTCGATCATTCAAACACCAGCAATTTTTGGGTTTCTAGTTGCTCTGATCATCGTTTTTAGCCTCTCAAGCACGCTCAGTATTGCAGATGGTTGGCGCCTCTGCGCCGCCGGCTTAAGTATTGGTTTGGGTGCCATCGGCCCCGCCATCGGACAAGGCATTTTCTCACGTCAAGCGTGCCAAGCGGTTGGTATTAACCGCAACGTGTACCGTCGCATTCTTTCATTCGCACTGCTCAGCCAAACAATTATTGAAACACCCATAATTTTTTCATTTCTTGTTGCCCTCCTGATCTTGGGCGCACCACAACCAACATCATTGCAAATCATTGCACTCATGGCCGCGGCTAGTATCATGGGCATATGCGCAACAACACCAGGAATTAGTTCTGGTTGCGTTGCAGCAACGGCATGCAAACAAATTGGCCTTGAACAAGGCGATGCCGCAAGTATTTCGCGCACGGCATTGCTCGCACAAGGCCTCATTGACACACTTGCAATTTATGGATTGCTGGTAAGTATTTTACTTATTTATCTTTAATTTTTTTTCTATAATCTGACGTCATGCAAAAAAATACATGTGTTGTATACATCATCACAAAACTTGAATTGGGAGGCGCACAAAAAGTATGTCTGACGCTCTTTAATAACGTATCTTCTGAAAAGCATCTTATCAGCGGACAAAATGGACCGCTCGTGTCTCAGGTACAGGGATGCAACAATGTGCATTTGCTTGCCAGCATGACCCGTGAAGTAACGGTCGTGGGTGCCTGGCAGGAACTAAAAAATTTTTTTGCACTTGTACGCCTATTGCGAACAATTAAACAACACTATACGCATGTTATTGTTCACACACACAGCACAAAGGCTGGGCTGCTTGGCCGTTGGGCTGCATTTTTTGCAGGCATTCGCCTTCGTGTTCACACGATTCATGGCTATGGCTTTAATGATTTTCAACCATGGTATATATGGTATATCATTTATTTTCTTGAACTCATCACGAGCATAATCACCACACAATTTGTCTGTGTCTCAGCCCATGATGCATGCACTGGCTGTCGATTATTTCCATGCTTTACCAAAAAACATGAAATTATTCACGCAGCAGTTGACTGGCACGTATTTGCGCTTCGGCAAATTTCTTCTAAAAATTCGCAAACAAAGTTTATTTTCGGCACCATCGCGTGTTTTAAAAAGCAAAAGAACTTGTTTGATCTTTTGCAGGCATTTGCGTGTGTTCATAATAAATATCCATGCACCTGTTTGGAAATCATTGGTGATGGCGTGCTGCGTCCAGCACTAGAAAAATGGCTTACACACGAACAATTGGCTGATGCTGTTACGTTGCATGGCTGGCAAGATGATGTTGCACCTATCGCAGCGCGTTGGAATGCCTTCGTGCTTACATCACTGTGGGAAGGTTTGCCATGTTCCGTCATCGAAGCACGACTGCTTAAATTACCGGTTATTTCATACAAAACCGGTGGTGTGCCAGAAGTAATTAAGCATGGCAAAAATGGTTTTTTACATGAACAAAAAGACTGGCAAGCTGTTGCACAAAGTATGCAAAAACTTGTGGAAAATCCAGCGTTACAGCAAAAGTTAGGTCATTATCACGATAATCTTGATAACTTTCGTAATGAAACGATGATTCGAAAGCATCAGGCATTGTATAAAAAACTTATTGAACATTAAAAATGTTTTTTGGCATTACCATGCCTATGGTGGCCTTACGCAGGCCAAGCGCACAGGGACCCCTTGTCGGGTCCCTGTGTACCCTGACACCAGGAGGGCCTGGACCCATTATCGCCCGTAAGGCAGCATTCGCCTCCGACTACGTCGTGGCTCACACTGCACAACGGGCTTAAAGGTTTAATTTTATAGAAACACTTTGGGAGGCATAGTGCCAAAAGAAATTCCCCCTCGATACATTCGGCTTCGCCGAACACTCGGGGCGAACGGGATGGATTTTGTTAAGCCTCGTTCATGATGAGTGCCCGTCATTAAGCTTTTTGGCCAACACCATATAAATCAAAATTTATTCACGCTTATTGCATGATTCGATCATATAGCGCAAGTGAAAGACCGACATCCAAGTTAATAAACGCATCAGCAACAGTGCTTCACAACTTGCAATTAACATAACTTCAAATTTCTTGATTCATCGATTCATTCACGCTTGTTGTGTGGTCTGAGCCGAAGGCGAATGGCCACCTTACAAGCGTTTTGGGTTCCAGGGTATCCCTGGCGCACGGTTCCAAGGGCGTTGCGATACGGTTCTTGCGGCAGCCCGGCGTAGCCTTGGCGAAGCCTGGGGGCCTGGGCGACAAGCCCACCACTGATATGGTAATGTCAAAAAATCTAAATCTCAAAAAAAATTTCTCCAAAAAAAGAACTTAGAATTTGCGAGCTTTTATCGTAACAAAAGCTCAATATGACCTTTAAGTGCCAGCACCTGTTGCACATACGTGCGTGAGTGATTATATGCATAAATTGCACGCCAATTTGGCGATCCTTCTTCATAAGAATTTTCAAGTGGTTTAAAACCATTTTTAACCAAATAGTTTGCAATGCTGGCAATAACATCTGCCCAAGAATCATGGCGTGGTATACCATCACCGTCATAATCGATTGCGTATGCTATAAAGCTTGTTGGCATAAATTGGCCATATCCAAATGCACCAGCATATGAACCCTTAATCATGTGCGGG
Source organism: uncultured Pseudomonadota bacterium (assembly GCA_964432975.1). GTDB lineage: Bacteria > Babelota > Babeliae > Babelales > UBA12409 > CAYSPS01. The sequence goes on from CAYSPS010000001.1 coordinate 69,320, forward strand.
TCAAGCAAACGTATAAAACAATAATGCATGTAAGCCGCCATTTCACGAACAGCCCATGCACGTCGCTGCTCAAGTGCAACAATATAAGTAAAAAAAACATTAAACACGTCATGCGTCCCACAAAAGGCACCAAAATTTGTTTCTCTACAAATTAATGCCGCAATGAGCGAGGCAGGCACACCAAGCTGACCTTGAACACGCGTAAGTACACGTGCATGTTCAAGCATAAATCGACGCGCTGATCCGCGGGTAAGTACACGCTGTACAACTTCTACAGGAGAACGCAAACCCAAAAGTCGCACCGTTGTTGGATCTATCGCGGTACGCGCATCAAAAAATGATTTTTTTACAAAGCAATCAGGCACGCGCAAGGCGCGCGTATGTGCACGCACGAGTATGTATGCCTCATCACGATCACCAGCATGCATTGAGCAAAAAGATAAAATTAACGCACACGCACAAAGAACCATCCCAACTCCCTATTTCTAACATAACAAAAAGCATAAAGGTCACTCAAGAAAAAGGTTTTGCATCAGCAATTTTTTCCTGTTATAGTTTGAACGATACGATATTGGGAAAAAGTTTATGATGTATAAAAATTTACTTGATGCCATTGGCAACACGCCGCTCGTCCGCATTCCATTCAAAAGTAATGCAACGATTTGTGCAAAATTAGAATATCTCAATCCAGGCGGCAGCCTTAAAGATCGTTCTGCGCGCTACATGATTGAAGAAGCAGAGAAAAAAGGATTACTCAAACCAGGCGGCACACTCATTGAAGCAACTTCTGGCAACCAAGGCATAGCGATTGCCATGATTGGTGCGGCAAAAGGATATCAGGTAATTATCACGACAAGTGAAAAAATTAGTCGTGAAAAGCTCATGACCCTTAAGGCATATGGTGCGTATGTTATTGTATGTCCAATGGTTGATGGCGATGATCCGCGCAATTATCACACCGTTGCCGAAGAAATTCAGCGCAATACACCAAACTCGTTCATGCCAAATCAGTATTTTAATGTCTCAAATGCACACGCACATTACACCATAACGGGCCCAGAAATTTGGCAACAAACGGAAGGCAAAATTACGCACTTTTTTGCAGCAGCTGGCACCGGTGGCATGATCAGTGGTGTAGGCCAATATTTAAAAGAAAAAAATTCGAACATTAAAATTATTGCCGCTGATTCAGATGTTTCGTACCGTTCAACAAAAGGTCACCCAAAGCCATACTATGTCGAGGGAATGGGTGTTGATTACGATACGCCGGTTGTTAATTATGATGTCATTGATGAATTTGTCGAAGTAAGCGACGAACAATCATTTAGCGTTTTACAGCCAATGGCGCGAGAATACGGGTTATTGGTCGGGTTAAGCAGCGGTGCGGTAATTTATATGGTGCAACAGTACCTAAAAAAACTGCACACCGGCGATTTGGCGGTTATGATTTTTGGCGACTCAGGACGTGCGTATTTGAGCAAAAATTTGTATGGCAATGTTGAAGCAGATGAAGTCCGTTCACTGCAAGACTCCGTCAAACCAGCTCGTGCACGTGTGCAAAGAAACTAATCCTGAAATAAAGTAAGGGAGACATTATGCGTATACAAATATTCATGAGTGCACTGATGCTTGTAGGTGTACCGGCATATACTGTTTGTATGGAAGGGCGCCCTGACGACGTGGCAAGCACAAAATCTGTATACCAGAAAATCGCATCACAATGGGCCGCAATAAGGATACCCAACCGCATTTCAATCATACAATTCGGAGCTGGTTTCGCTCATGGTTTTTCAGCAAACATATACCATAGTAGGTATCCTGTAACACAAAATGTCGCAATAGGTGCGTTTTTGATTGCAGAACACATGGGTTTGGGAAAGTTTTGTTCTTATGCATGTACGCATATAGATGGTAGTGAACAAAAAAACGCACAAAATTTTTTGCAAGAATCGCAAAAACGAGCCAAATATCTTCGCTACCCGGTCGGATTTGCCATGGGTGCAGTTACTGCACGGTTGACTGGATATTTGTGTCGCGCCATTTATAGATCGTTTACAAGCAAACCGCAAGAAGGTCCAGCAGATTCAACGCAAAAATAAAAAGTGTAAAAACATGTATAAAAAATATTTGATATTGAGCGCAATTTTATTCTTAGGCGCCACCAACATCAATTGCATGCGCCAATCAAAGTCTTCAGATGAAACGTCAAGACGCATGGGCGTACGCATGATGCAGGCCACCATGGGTCTCACGGAAGGTGTTTTAGCAAACATACATGACAAACATCTAGTCCTAGCCAACGGTGTCGGACTAAGTTTACTTGCGCTGCTGCATATAGTGATGGTACATCTGGCAAAAAACGATGTGGAAGCAGGCAAGCATATACAAGTTCCAACAGTGCAGCCGATTCAACAAGAAAACAGGGTATATCTTGAAGAATTGCAAAAAAATCCAGTAATTCTTTATGGCACGTTTTCTGTTATCGGTGCCCTATGCACCACGTTAATACGCGTCGGCTTCGCACGATTATTCAGAACACAGCAAGACGTAAAGCAACAAGAAACCCCAAATGAAAACTTTGAGCAAGATAAAAAAATTGAGACGGTGCAAGAAACAGAAATAAAAACACCAGATGCCCCAATGCAACCAACAAAGAGTAAACAAACCGAAAGAGCCGATGTGCCACCTTACCTGTGCTTTCCACCCTACGCCACTTAATATGATAGTTTTTTAGCAAATATCAGCAACAAACATCCATATCTAGAAAAGCACTGTCTGTGTAGATTTTTTGTCTACTCTACCGTTGGCGATAAAAGATGTACAAAACCATCAAAATTGCAGACAACAATACATACGCTTTGATAAGTTAACAAATGGCGAGCATGACCAAATTGCTCGTGCTCGTGTGTAAGGGATTTATCATAAAACCAGGGGGGGGCATTATGACAAAAATATTTATCGGTATTTTGATGCTTTTGAGTATTCAAGCAAATATTATTTGTATGAGGCCACGAACTAACTCTATAGAGTCAAATGACTCAGCCAGCTCATCCGGCTCAGCTTCTTCATCAATACCATCAAAAGACGTGCGAATTGCTCTACAAGCGATGACATCCCTGCAAATCAAAGCCGAATTCGTACAATGGGCCACTGGCTTTTTTCATGGTTTTTTTGCAAACCTAATTCCCTGGTACTCTGGAATACAAAATGCAACCGCCGGCGCACTACTGGTGACAGAACACATAAGCATTGGAGTACTTGCCTCTCGTTTACTTGCGCGCACAGATGCCCAAAAAGCACCCATAACGAGGATTGTTCTGGACGAATTACAAAAACCAACCAAATATGTTCGCTATACCGGCGGATTTGCGACGGGTGCCTTGGCAGGCCACTTAACATGCATGGCTCTTTGCAGGCTCTGGAGCACGCTCGCCCATGAACTGGAAGATATAACTGATTCGAAAATATAGATTTGATCAAACAAGACTAAGATCTTTCAGCACCACCAAACCACAAGTTTGTACTAATTTTAATTGACTTTTTTGCAAAAAAATCTAAAATTATGACGTAAGGTTATCTCTGTGCATACCAAATAAAAATGGATTTAACGTGTTTAAAAAATTTATCATACTCAGCACAATTTTATTATTGAACACAGAAATTGACTATTGTATGGACCAAAACGCTTCTTCAGAAATACGCAGCAGTGTACATAGGTTGCAAAATACCGTGGGCTTTGCAGCAGGTGTCTGTGCAAACATCAGCAATAATCATTGGCTGAGCACAAATGCTGCCGGACTCAGCCTTCTTGGTTTGTTTCACCGACAATCAGTATATGAGGCGGGAAAGGAACGAGAGCGTTGTGTCAATACTCGTGATTGGAATACATGCTATAATGAATTAACAAATGGCGCAACCGCCCGTTTGGGCACAGCGTTTGCTGTTGGTGCATTGGTGACCACCTTGATACGAATCGGTCTAACACAATTATTCAAAACCCCGCAAGAACCAAAACGAGAAATAATCAACAAAGAGGTCGAGACACCAGGCACACCAACCCAACAAGCAACCAGCGAAGAGGTCACGGCACATGATATGCCAATTCAGTCAACACATTTAGGTAGACACCTTTACCGTCTGTGCTTTCCCTCTCCATTTTGATCATCTAAGTAACACTATTTTAACGCGAACTCGATCTAACGAGCAAGAAGAGATTGATCACAAAATAGCGCAA
>CAYSPS010000002.1:0-9131 GCA_964432975.1 uncultured Pseudomonadota bacterium
TCTTTGAACAACGCGGTTATACAACTTTTTATCACGGCGCAAGCCAAAGCTATGCACTATTTCTTGAACTCAATCGTCGCCTGCATGCGTATACAACAGGCAGACAATCGCCAGAACTATGGCAGTACCTACGCGTACCTGGAGATAGATGCAGAAACATTTTACGATGGTTCAATGCAGGAATTTATCAACGAATTATCGAAATTTATGATACTGATGATAGCGAAACAAAAATCCGATCACGTTTACTTTCTGTTGGTTATACACCATTAGCTTGTTTTCATGCTTCATTCTCGCCAAAATTTACCATTATTTTTCGCGACAATGTTGCTGCTGAAGGACCTTTCTATTTTTATATTCGCAATACTAGTGGTAGTAGCCATTGGCCCCATTTTTTCAATATGTTATGCCGCCATTATGGCTGCATCGATAAAATAAGCCCAAAATTACGTGATGGCCAATATAATGGAGACGCTAAATTCGGCATTTGCGTTCAAATTTTCATACACCGTTCTTTGGTAAACCAACTTGTGTATCCAAGCAAGCCATGGGGTAGCCCTAAATATCCGGTAGTATTTAAGAATGTCTGCTGTGATTTAACGCATGAACTCATGAAATTAGATCAACTATCAGCACGGTCAGGTCCAGAAAAATTCGAAGGACAAGCACGTATTTTGCTCAATCCTAACTACTTTGATAATCCAAATCAAAAAATAAAAATTATTGTGTGGGATTTCCGAACGCCCGAAGAACAAAAAACTTTTGACAGTGAATGCGATGAAATCATGGCAATTGCCAAACAACAAATAGATGCACAGCGCCAAATAGGTGAAGAATTAAGCGCAGAACACATAGCAGGAACGCTCAGTCGTTTCTGGCCAGATAAGTAACTTAATATTTGGAGGCTGTTAGTGAAACACTTTATTCTATTGCTCACTCTGTTGCCCAGCGCACTGTGCGGCATGTTCCGTAATCCATGTGATGAAACTTTTGGCGGCCATATGCTTGGATCTGCCGCGGCAGATGAGACAGCTGAATGTCCAGCGCTTCCCCGTTTAGCAGGCATTCGCACGTGGTGGACCGATTTTCAACAAAAACATCCATTGCTCTGCACGACTGCATGTCGCGCTATTTCAGAGCCCAAAACACTGGAAGAACTTATTAATCACGCACGAAAATCCGAATCACTTAAATCTTCAGAATCACGTACAATTAGTGAAAAACATGTACTGGCGATAAGATTCAATGAGATGCCGGAGCCTAAACAACATGCAGAATCTCTCAAAGATGCGCTTGAGCACGTTGTATTGTACAAATCATCATCAAATAAAGCTCGTGAAATCATTAAAAAGCAACTAGAAAATATGCTTCTTGTACAACGTTTCTTTGAACAACGCGGTTATACAACTTTTTATCACGGCGCAAGCCAAAAGTATGCACAATTTCTTAAACTCAATCGTCGCCTGCATGCATATACAACAGGCAAGCAATTGCCAGAGCTCTGGCAGTATCTTCGCATACCTGGAGATAGAGGCCGGAGCATTTTACGATGGTGTGATGCACGATTTTACACATCCCTAGCCTACAATTGTCATAATCGGATTTATGATAATCGGCCAAAGATCGGATCACGTTTACTTTCCGTTGCGTACACCCCGTTATCCCTGGACGTATGGTCACATATGCAAGCCGCTCCGCTTACTATGCGCTCGTTGAAATACGCCTCTTTTATTAATAAGTTATGGCAACGTTATGGCTGCACCGACATCACCAAATTATCAAATACTGATCATAGCAACCATGATAAATCCGGCATTTGCGTTCAAATTTTCATACACCGCTCTTTGGTTAACCAACTCGTGTATCCAAGTTGGTGTGGTGGCATCCCAAAATATTCACCATTATGGCGTCGCATTCTTCTCAGAACTTTTGCAACGTACGAACTCAAAAAATTGAATTCGTTGTCATTGCAATCACATCCAGAAACATTCAATGAACAAGCGCGCATTCTGCTTAATCCGTCATACTTTGATACCCCCAACACCAACATAAAAATTATTGTGTGGGATTTTCGAACGCCAAAAGAGCAAGAAACTTTTAACAAAACATGCGATGAAATCATGGCGCTCATTAAACCACACATAGATGCACATCGTCGCGCAGGTGAAGAACTAAGCGCAGAACGCATAGCCGAAACGCTCTTTAACGCATGGCCAGAAAGGTGATTCCGCCATCGCCTGCGGCGTGACGTGACGGGCGAACGGGCGTAGAAAAAGTTTCCAATCCGATCGTCCGGAGTGTCCGTCATTTCTTAAGAAATGACGCGACGTATCGAAGAACAAAACTCCCACCAGAGCAACGGCTAGAGTTTCTGCAAAATGGACGCTACACTAAGCCATAACAAAGATTCTTTACACAGGAGCTTTGGGTTATGGCTATCGATCAAAAAACAATAGAACACTTAATACAGACCGCAACGCATGCGCGTACGCATGCACATGCACCAGAATCTGGGTATGCGGTTGGCGCCGCATTAGTGAGCGGAAGCACAGTAATTACCGGATGCAATATCGAATCTTCATCACGCCAGTTTACCTACTGTGCCGAACAACTTGCCCTCTTGAAAGCACTTGAACAAGGGCTCCGCACGTTTGATGCATTGGCAATTGTTACCGCCGATGCGCAAGCACCCTGCGGCGTATGTCGTCAACTGCTTTTTGAATGGTGTGGCACCATTTCAATTATAACTGCCGACACAGCAGGGAAATACAAAATTTTTGAACTCATTGAGTTACTCCCTCACCCCTTTAAACCAATCACTCCATGCCGCTAGCGCAAACACATGTTAAACTCAAATTCGATTGGATCACGCTGAGCATCATGCTGAGCTTGTCCATCATTGGACTCTTATTTGTTTACAGCGCAACAACAAGCCCAACCTCACCATACTCTATCTATTTTGCCAAGCAAAGCGCAGGAATTTTGTTGGGATTTGTTATTTATACAATATTTACTGTTATCGATTTTCGTACCACCTGCCGCTGGGGATACTTTTTATATTTTTTCACTATTGCGCTGCTCCTGTTTACAATCATCAAAGGCAGCATTGGCATGGGCGCACAACGCTGGATTGATGTAAAGTTTTTTAAATTTCAGCCATCAGAACTCGCAAAACTATTTTTGCCCGCTTTTATTGTGTACCACTTACAAACTGAGAGCACAAACTTCTACACGATCAAACAATTTCTGTTTATTATTCTCATTTTAGGAATCAGTGCATTACTCATTCTTAAACAGCCAGATTTAGGAACCGCGCTCATTATTGGTATTTCCGGAAGCATCATTCTCTGGTACGCAGGCCTTTCACGCAAATTTTTTATCTGGTGCGCAATTCTTGGTGCTCTGAGCGCACCAATCGTGTATAAATGTTTAAAACCTTATCAAAGAAATCGTATCGAAGTATTTCTCGGCGCCGGCAACATTCAAAAAGAACGCTACCAAGTCGAGCAATCAAAAATTGCTATCGGCTCAGGTGGTTTTTTTGGCAAGGGACTTTTACAAGGCACACAAAATCGTCTTGCATTTTTACCCGAACGGCGCACAGATTTTATTTTCTCGGTATTGTGCGAAGAATGGGGTTTGCTCGGCGCCACACTGGTATTGATTTTGTATGCACTTTTAATTTTACGTATACTAGCAAGCACGGCACGCATTAAACAACCGCTCACGCAGTTATTGGCACTTGGATTAGTTACTCCTATCGCCCTATCAATCATTATTAATACTGGCATGGTAACAGGTCTTGTGCCCGTTGTTGGCATACCGTTACCGCTCATGAGTTATGGGCTCACGCATTCATGGATTACCTATGCAGCACTCGGGTGGCTCAATAATATCACAATGCACACGACACAAACATCTTAAAAATCAACAAAAGCCTGACGGGTTCATAACTCTTTGCTATAGTCAAAGCATGGACACAAAGAATTTTTTTGCCCAACACCCACCCATCGATGTTATGCAATTGCAACACGTGCCCGAAGAGCATGCGCAAGATTTTACCCCAACATCATTTGAACATTTTATTGGGCAACAAGAGCTCAAGCAAAAATTAAACGTATACACACAAGCAGCACACATGCGTGATGAACCAATTGATCACATGCTTTTGTCTGGACCACCGGGATTAGGAAAAACAACGCTTGCACACATTATGGCAAATCATATGCACGTTGGCATAAAAATTTGCAGCGGCCCAATGCTTGAACGCACTGGTGATCTTGTTGCAATTTTATCAAGCTTAGATCGTAAAGATATTTTATTTATTGACGAAATCCACCGCACACCAAAGGCTGTTGAAGAAGTTCTTTATAGCGCCATGGAACAATTTCGCGTCGATATTATTATCGGCCAAGGTGCGGGCGCAAAGACCGTTAATTTACCGCTCAATCCATTCACGCTTATCGGCGCAACAACTAAAACTGGTTTGCTTTCAGCGCCATTGCGCAGCAGATTTGGCATTACCGAGCGACTTGATTTTTACACATATGACGAATTACAAAGTATTGTGCAACAATATGCACACTATTTGCACGCAGAACTTGCACCAGCGGGCGCACTCCTCATTGCACAAGCAGCACGAGGCACGCCGCGTATAGCCAAAAAACTGTTGCGACGCGTGCGCGATTTTGCACAAGTTCATAAACAATCACCAATTCATGACGAATTGGTCGCACAATCGCTACAATTTTTAGGCATCGATAGTGATGGTCTGAGCACGGTTGATAATCTCATTTTAAAAAAAATGATCAAACACTTTGGTGGCGGCCCGGTAGGGTTAGAAACGATCGCCGCACTTATTGGCGAAGATAGTGACACCATTGAAACAGTCTACGAACCATTTTTAATGCGCAAGGGATATTTGGAAAAAACACCACGTGGCCGACAAATTCCACCAATTGCACTCGCACAATTAAAGCATAAATTTTTCGGGCAGCAGACTTTTTTTTGAAAATACGCTATATTTAATTCATAATATACAGATATCAACAATACCAAGGGATTTCGCATGTCAGGGCATTCCAAGTGGGCAAATATTAAACACCGAAAAGCAGCACAAGACGCCAAAAAAGGAAAAGTTTTTACACGGTTGGGTAAAGAAATTTCTGTCGCTGCAAAAGAAGGTGGCAGCAACCTTGATTCTAACTTCAAGTTGCGCACAATCGTAGATAAAGCGCGTGCGGCAAATATGCCACTTGAAAATATCACACGCGCGATTAAACGCGGCACTGGCGAACTTCCCGGCGTTACTTACGAAGAACAAACCTATGAAGGCTATGGACCAGAAGGTATCGCTGTTATTGTTGAATGTTTAACAGATAACAAAAAAAGAACGGTCGCCGAAATACGTCATGTTTTTAGCGCTGGCAATGGTAATTTAGCAGAAGCTGGGGCCGTGAGCTGGATGTTTGAGAAAAAAGGCGTCATTCGTGCAGCAACTGGCGGCCTTACTGAAGACGATTTTATTGAGCAATTAATTGATTTTGATGTCAGCGACATTAGTGTCGAGGACCAAGCGGTCACGGTCATTGTCAATCCAAAGCAGCTTGAAAGTGTCAAAAAAGTTTTGCAAGATACTGGCCACGCGATAGAATCTGCTGAACTTGAATGGGTGGCACATAATTTAATCGAATTATCTCCAGAAAAGGAACAAAAAGTTATTTCATTTCTTGAAAGTATTGAAGATCTTGATGATGTACAAAACGTGTACACCAATCTCGCATAAAAATATCAAAGGATGTTTTAATGATTGCAAGCATGACAGGATTTGTTTCAAAAACCGCTGTGCTCGCCATCTCGCGCACACAGCAGGTAACGCTTTCCATTAGTTTAAAAACGCTCAACTCGCGTTTTTTTGAAACAACATGTCGACTTGCACAAGCCTTGGCCCCGCTTGAAATGGAGTTTATTAAAAAAGCCAAGCAACACCTGTACCGCGGACAACTCTATCTTAATATGACGCTCAGCGACCCAAATTGCCTGCGCCAAGAAGTAGATATTCCGCCAACAATCATAAAAGGCTACTTAAGCGCGCTTAAAAAAATTCAACGACAGCTCAAGATCCCGGGCACACTCACCATTAATGACGTCTTGAGAATTCCAAACATCTTTGTTGCCGAAGAAATGCCAATGAGCATCGAACTCAAAAACCGTATTCTCAAGATTTTTGATGAGGCACTTGCAGAACTTTTGATAACACGCGAAGCCGAAGGAAAAGCCCTTAAAAAAGACCTTGAAAAGCGCGTTTCGCTCATGAATGAATATATCGATCAAATCAAAGAATTATATAAAAAAGCAGTAAAGCTGCAACAAGAAGATCTTAATAAAGAAGTTGCAAACTTAAAAAAAATAGACAAAGATCTTGCGAATTTACAACAGGTACATCTTTATCAAGAACTTGATCGAACAGATATTCACGAAGAAATCATTCGCTTTAAAACACATCTTGAAAGTTTTTCGACCGTACTTAATAATAAACAATACGAAAAGGGACGACAGCTTGACTTCATCGTGCAAGAGCTTGGACGAGAGGTCAATACGATCGCCGCAAAATGCTCTGACAGCATAATCAGTTCGCACGCCATTAGCATCAAGGTGGAACTAGAAAAATGCCGCGAGCAAATTCAGAATATTGTTTAATAGACTTCTCCCAAAACCACAAAATTGAACTTGTTAAATCCCGTTTACCCCTCGATACGTTCGGCTTCGCCGAACACTCGGGGCGAACGGTTACGGTATGGCGAGTGACTTTAAGATGCTGCTTGATACGTGCGGCTTTAGCAAAAATACGCGGAACAAACAGCTCCCGTTCGTGGCGAGTGTCCGTCATTTCGCAAGAAATGACACGAAGTATCGAGCCATGAACGGAACTTATCTCTATGCTTGATTATTCTGTTGGCAGTTGTTCACCCATTTCACGACGTAAAAATGTCGGCACATCAAGCGGCGATTCTTCATCCGGCGCCGGTGTTGCTTGAACACGTGGCTCACTTATACGTTCAAACACATCGCGTACGCTTGCTTTAACCTCACGTTCTTCATGGTGCATGACACGTGATGATGTCGTTGTTGCTTCAGCCGGTGGCATACCGCAACCAGTAGCGATAATGGTAACAATCACATCATCAGTCATGGTTGGATCAATGACTGAACCCAAAATAATATTTGCATCACTGTCAGCTTGTTCATAAATAACGCCTGCTGCCTGATTTAATTCATGCAAACTCAAGCTTGGACCACCGCTAATGTTAATCAAAACCCCACGCGCACCATGCATGTTGATATTTTCAAGCAATGGCGAAGATATCGCTGCTTTAGTTGCAACGATCGCACGATCTGCCCCTGAAGCACGCCCGGTACCCATAACCGCCTGTCCCATATCTTTCATAATGGTGCGTAGATCAGCAAAATCAACATTAATATGACCAGATTTAGTCATAATATATGCAATACCTTTAACCGACTGATACAAAATATCATTAATCATTTCAAATGCTTGTACCATTGAAATTTTTTGATCAACCGATTCAAGTAATTTTTGATTTGGCACAACAATCAACGTATCAACCACGCGCTGTAATTTTTGCGCGTCGTTTACCTTCAAACGTAAATGGCCGTGTCACAATTGCAATGGTCAAAATGCCACGTTCGCGCAACGCACGTGCAATTACTGGCAGTGCACCTGATCCGGTACCACCCCCCATACCGCCAGCTAAAAATACAATGTCGGCATCATGTGTGGCATCAATAATTTTGTCTAAATCTTCTTCGGCCGCACGTTTACCAATTGTTGGATTTGCTCCAGAACCCAAGCCTTTGGTTAATTTAACACCCAATTGAATTTTTGCTGGTGCCTCAGATGCATGAAGTGCTTGTGCATCAGTATTTGCAACAATAAATTCAACGCCGGCATCATATTCTCTGTGCAACATACTATTGACGGTATTATTACCAGCACCACCAACACCAAGCACTTTTATTTTCGCACTCGTTAACACTGATTGAGCGGTTTCATCGATCGTAATCATTATATCTCCTCACGATCAAAAGAAATCTGATATCCATGACTTCATTCGTCCTAACACTCGTCCCATATTGGAGGAATCTGCATTTGGCGTTGTATGTGCAGATGATGCATAAGCATGCAAAAGCAAACCATAGCCAGTGGCATAAATCGGACTATCAAGCGATTCCGGAAGTACATGTCCAGTTTTTGGCATACCAATACGTACTGGCATATTAAGGACCTTACTTGCTACCTGCTGCATACCAAAAAGCATTGAACCTCCACCAGTAAGCACCATACCCATAGTCAATGATGGACGCAGGTGATAGCGCTCAATCTCTTGCTTGAGTAATCCGAAAAGCTCGTGCGCACGCGCATGCAAAATATACATAAGTTGTGCCTCAGAAATCATTTGTGGCTGTGCATCATGTGCACTACTAATATGAATTAATCGATCAACCCCCAATTGTTTTTTTACCATACCATATGTTATTTTCACACGTTCAGCTTCTGCCAGAGTTGTGTGCAGCCCAACAGCAAGATCATTGGTAAATTGACTGCCTGCGACAGGAAGTACCATCGTGTGACAAATACTTGAGTTCTGGTAGATAGCAAAATCAGATGTGCCACCACCGATATCAACAACGCCAACACCTAATTCACGCTCATCAGACGAAAGCACAGCATATGCTGATGCCAACTGCTCCAGCACAATATCTGTAACCTTTATGCCAGCCATCTGACAACAGGTAACAAGATTTTGCACAGAAGCAATCGAACCGGTAATAATGTGCACCTGCGCCTCAAGGCGAATTCCTGCCATGCCATGTGGCCGCAGCACTGGTGCCTGCCCGTCAATGCGAAAATATTGAGGCAACACATGCAGCACGCGTTGGCCTTCAGGAATGGCTACTGCTTGAGCAGCAGCAAGCACTTGCTCAACATCGTGCTCACGTACAATGCCACGTTTAATGGGAATTGCACCATACGAATTTATCGCACGAATATGGCTACCGGAAACTCCAACAGTCGCTGCTTCAATCGTACAGCCAGCAACCAACTCCGC
>CAYSPS010000002.1:9141-41695 GCA_964432975.1 uncultured Pseudomonadota bacterium
CTTAATTGACGCGACTGTCTGATCAATATCAACAACGATCCCTTTTTTTAGTCCATGCGACGGAACCTTGCCAACCCCTAAAATTTCCAATGGTCCACCATTGCGCACACGCGCAACTAAAACGCAGATTTTTGTGGTGCCGACATCGATCGACACCGTCATGCGTTCAGAAAAAACATTCGCCATCCCCTCATCCCCCTATGTGCGACCCCACTATGATCTGACCCCTAAATCGCACATCTATCTCATCAAATTTTGTTTTTGGCATTGTTTGACGTGCATGCTGATATGCGCGCACGATTTGCTTAAACACTTTTTCGTCGGGAATTTGATCAAAGCGACCAAGCATGCTGTAGGGAAGCTCAGAAAGCTGAAAATAAATTTCGTATGGCGCGTGCCAGGTAATAGAACATGATGCTAATAAGCTTTGTGGTATATCACGTACAAACCGTGCAAGTGCACGGTTGTCCACGTCAGAAAATTCCGTTGATGTATGCAAAACCGGAAGGTGTGCACACATCGATGCATCAAAACATTTTTGATGATACGCCCGACCATGTTCATCAAACACGTGAGTGTCGTTGAGCAGACATTTCAGTACCGCTGGTTCAACATACATAATGCGCATACCAGAACGATATGCACTGCGCACACGTGCAACTGCCGGGCAGTGTTGTACCAATAAGCGCGCAATATCGTGTACATGATATGCAGAAATAGTATCAAGATACGTTTGCACCGCATGCGTATATTGATCAGAAAATACCGGACTTATCACAATAACGTGTATGGACACATGCAGCTGTCGCACCAAATGCCAAACCACGCACCCAGCGACCATAAGCGTCAGGACGCCAAACAAAAGTTGCCAGAAATTTCGCCCCTTTTTGGCCATGCCAGCCCCCACACGCGCATACGTGCGCGTTACCTGCTTTGGTTCTAGCGTACCTGCGCGCGAAAAGTCAATAATTATTGACTTTTAAATTTAGATTAGCTTATTTTGAGGATAAGAAGGGAGATCGATATGGAAAAGCTATTTTTTACATTTTTGTTCACTGCAATGTGCACGTCAATTGTAGCTGGCTCAACACACGATGATGACAGCAATTATTATTGCATGCAATGTTGTGCCACAGTGCACCCGCAAGATGAGTGTCGTGAATTCTGTCATTGTGGATAGCATAGTTAGTTTCCCTATCTGAGGTAAGCAGTACTTACCTCACTTTTTCAAATTTTTCTATACACTAATACGTGATCGGAGCATCACGTATGACCAAGATTCATCTTTTGCCCCCTGCAGAAATTAATAAAATTGCTGCAGGGGAAGTTGTTGAGCGGCCAGCCAGTATTGTTAAAGAACTCATCGAAAATGCCCTTGATGCAGGTGCAACGCGCATTGAGGTGCAAATCAATAATGGCGGTAAAGACGGCATTCATGTTATAGATAATGGTTGTGGCATGTCGCCTGAAGATGCATTACTCGCCTGTGAGCAGCATGCAACAAGCAAAATTGCTAGCATCGATGATCTTGCCCATACAACTTCGTACGGCTTTCGCGGAGAGGCACTTGCAAGTATTGCCGCCGTGAGTACATTGCAACTCACCACGCGCGAATCAACTGCACAACTTGGCACTCAAATTTTTTGGGAAAATGGCGTTATAAAAAAACAAGAAGATGTTGCATATCCTGCTGGCACGCGCATAAGCGTACAAAACCTTTTTGATGTCATACCAGCACGTAAAAAATTTCTCAAAACTACAGAAACTGAATTTTATCAAATACAACAGTTGATGCATGCATACGCATATGCGCATCATACCGTGCATATTAAATTTTTGCACAACGATCGGCTCGTGTACAATGTGCCACCGACTACGCAAAAAAAAGATCGAATTGCACAACTGTGGGACGCATATAGCATACAACACCTGTTAACAATCGATGAAACATCACCAACAGCGCATGCACATGTACATGGCTTTGTAAGCGACCACATGTATGGACGTTATAACAGCGCACAAATTTTTGTTTTTGCCAACAATCGTTGGATTAAAAATCAATCACTCGTGCGTGCAATTATCAAAGGCTACCGCCACGTACACCAGCCAGGTAAGTACCCGGCGGCAATTTTGTTTATCGAAACCGATCAAACATTGCTTGATATAAACATCCACCCGCGCAAAGAAGATGTGCGTTTTGTGCATGTACGCGCACTTGAAAATTTTACTCAAAATGCTATTCAAACACAACTTGAAACACTGGTGCGGCAACACTTGCATGCACCTATAAATCAGCAAGCTCCAATATCAAATATCTCTACAGCAAGACAAGCCTCGAGTACTGCGCAATTTTATACGCCCTCACAAACACAAGCACCAAACACACAGCCAGAAGAAAAGCTTGCATCAACTAATCTAAATTGCTCAGAACAAAAAAAAACTGAAATTACGTCTGAATATATCCAACAAAATATTAAAACTAACACAAGCAAATCAGTTGAAGCTGTACCCGTCATTCTTGGACAATATGCGCACACATATATCATGCTTGAACACGAGCATGGACTCGTTTTTGTTGATCAACATGCCGCGCACGAGCGCATAATTTACGAACAGCTTGAAAAAAATTTTCAACATATTGAAACAATACCATTATTATTTCCTCATACCATTCATGCAAACACGCATGATGTAAATTTATTTGAACAACGCCAAGAAATTTTTGCGCAACATGGCATTATTGGACATACACTTGGCCCAGATAGCATCTGTATCAGCGCACTTTCCTGGTATGCAAAAAACAGCACGTTATCAGAGCTTATACTCTCGATTCTTGATCATATACGCCAGCAAGACGTGCATGAAGTGCATGCTCTACACACCATGATCCGCACACGTATGTCGTGCGCAGCAGCAGTCAAAGCCGGTGACTTGTTGACCCAAGAAAAAATGACTGAAATCATTACAAATCTTGCATCATGCACAAATAATCTTACGTGCCCACATGGACGACCAACAACGTGGCTTTTGCCGCTGCAAGAGCTTAAAAAGAAATTCAAACGTGATTACGCATCTGACAATACACAAAATCTACTTTTTACGCGCTTGACGACTGATTAATTTAATTAATCGCTCAGGTTTCATTGTTGTTGCTTCTGCAGACCACCAACGATCTGGTTCATATTTTTGCCCAATGCGCGAAACGCGACTATACCACAACCCATCATGCATTTGAGCAATTTTGTTAATACGAGCAATATCACGCGTATGATTAAAATGTGACAATAACACATTAGTAACATGAAATGCATTAATGGTTTGCGCTTGCCACCAATCAGCATGTCCATAATAATTTATATTATTTGTGAACCAAAGCACAGGATTACGCATATCAGAAAACCCACGCAATAACCCTTTGTAAAACCACGTATCAAAAGGTGCAGCAGTGTATACGGCAATCATGGCGCATGCGGCAACTTTTTTAATATCTTCTTTGATCGTCAGAGCAAGTTGATACGCTGCATATTCCAGCGTAAACAAATACGCATCAAATTTATTATGTTCAAGTATATATGTAACGCGCGCAGCTGGCGTGTGTTGAGCATCTTCTTCTTCATTGGAACAAAAATGGTGCCATGCACTGTCACTAAAATCAATTAAATTAGTATAGTATGGCATCGCATCTTTATTATTCCAAAAATAAAGGTTAAAAAGCACACCATCGATTGGCAAGCAACTTCCAATATTTGCTCTCCAACGATCAAAAATACTTTTCATAACAGTTAAGATCGATGGACGCCAAAACTGTTCATAATCAAGTGGTGCAGGAATTTTTTCGTAGGATGCACCATATACATCAACGGGATGCGTTGCAAGTTTACACCAAGAAAGTGTTGCCGCTACGTCAAAATCAAGAAATATTTTGGGAAATTCTTTATTAATTTTTTTGTATGCATGCACAAGCCGCTGGGTAAAATATTTTACCCGCTCATCAAACTTTTTTTGGTCCCCATACAATGACATGGGCAATTCAAGCCACAACATATCAAAGTCAGTTTGCGCAATAAAGGCACAATTGCGCGACACAAGATCATGATCGTCATCAATGCCCATCCAGCCACAACAAATACCATTGCTCGTCCATTGATACACGCCTTTTTGATCTTTGTAGATTGCAGAATTGGTACGATAACGCACGCGTTCACTGACCAGGTCATTAAGCACATCATAATGCATACGTAATGGACGCAACTGTCGTTCATGCATGAGCGCGGCACACACATCTGCGCATGTTGCAGCATTTATACGTAATAATTGTCGTCGCTGCCCAATGTCAAGCGGATTACGCATTCCTTGTTCGGTTAAATCACAAAAAGACATTTGCGCGCGAGCACTGAGTATGACACGTGCTGTGTCTGTTTTAATAAGCACAGCGACGGGCACATTATTTGCCAGTAGACGTGCAACACCCATGCGAGGCAAATACTCAACTCCATCAAGATGTCTTTTAATCGATACACGCACACGCGCCCCAGAACCACATGTAGTTGTGTACAATGGTCGTGCATGCACATAATGGTCAATAAACTGAGCGGCCGCCGGCTTTATAAGTGGCGAAGATATATTCAAATGTGAACATAACGAGCGCACCAGATCGGCACCATTGCATTCAAAGGCACGATCTGGCAGCAATAACCACAAAAACTTTTTCTCAGAGCTCATAAATTTTTTGAGTGGTTCAATGACGAGTTGAGCATATGTGCTCTCCTGATGCATTAAAAACTGCTCATCAAGCGCAAGAATTACACCATCGCAACCGCACAAATCGCGATTCATAAGCATGGATGGATGTTCATATATAATTGATATGCCAGCCGCTTCAGCCAAGCAAATAAACGTTTGATAGTTGCGCGCACTCGTGTGTGTCGTATCCACAAATAACCATTGCGTACTGACGGTAAGCGAACGCGCTACAAGTGTATATACGCCACTAACCAACAACAATCGCGCAACGAACTTCACAACAAACTCCTACGCTATATCGAGCCACTCTTTAATTGTGGCAAACCATGCCATAATAGGCACCCATAACGGTGGCAATGCAAGAAACTTACGACCATAATTAATAGCAATCAAACCTGCCAATGCCGCGCCGAGACGCACGAGCCACCAACCGCAAAAAACAACAAGCAATGCACAGCCAAGTACAACCCAAAAAACACCTTGAACCTGTTTACCAGTTACTGGCATAAAATCTCCTTTTCACATAAGTTTAATTCTTCTTCTGTAGTTTTATAAAAAAAGTACTTCTGGTAAAGAGCCTCGCATAAAATATATTGCTCACACATATAAAAAAGTACTACCGTAAAAAGGGGGAACCACGTATGAAAAGTTTACAAGTGCTCTTTTTGGCAGGCTTATTTTTAATAGTACGCGCAGATTATTATGATTGGCTATCACCAGAAGATTGTGAAGATAAACACGGAAAAGTTGATCTCAAATTTTATTGTTGGGGAACTCACTATCCCGATGACGTTTGCTGTAAATTACATGAAAATTCTACGTTAGCAGTTGGCCAAGTGCCTGAGAAAAATACTGGCCAAATGCCAATACAAACAAACCAAGATGTTGTCAATGTTTTAGGAGCACAATTGACAGCCATGACACAAAAGATAACCGATGCAATCAATGCACTCGGACAAAAGCTTGAAGCACTAGTAAAACCAGCCAAATCTGCCACAGCTGAGCAAAAAAAACCGGCCCAGTAACGTTTTACACGAGCGCAACGTTCCAGTATTCTAATAAAGAGGCTTATAAAAGCGTCCTGCGCAAGGTGTATTATGAAAATATCGGTATCCTGGGTTTTTGAACATATTGCAGCCGACTGGCAAACATATAGTGTAAAAGATCTCGTGCAATCTTTTACACAAACAACGGCTGAAATTGAGAATTTTTACCCATTACAAATACCCCTTGAAAGTTTGTTTTTGGTGCGCGTCATTGCCATTCAAAACCATACGATTGTTGATATTCCAGAACTACAACAACAAGCAGAACTTCCTGTGCGCACGGATGCACACAAAAAAGACTGGTTTTTGATTAAAAAAGTTTCTGAAGGTTTTGTGTGGGCAGGCCTGCGTGATTTTGGGCACGCAAGTAGTGGCGATCTCATGCCAGCATTGCAGTGCGCCCCTGCTTTGCGTTCAGGCGCTTGGAAAAAACAGATTGTTGCTCACGATTATATTATTGATGTAAATAATACGGCAATCACAAATCGGCCAGATTTATGGGGCGCACGCGGAATTGCGTGCGAGTTTGCCGCAATTATCGACAAACCACTCATTCCCATTAAAAAATTTTTGCGCGCGCACACGCTTCATGAAGTATCGCCGACAGATAATTTACCATTTTCAATTGCCAATCGTGCGCCTGATGCATGCAAACAATTTGCTGGACTTTATTTACAAGATGTGCACAATACCGCAAGCCCGCTTGCCATGGCATTGCGCCTGTGTAGCATCGATCAACGTCCTATTGATGCCCTCGTAGATACAACAAATTATGTCATGTTTGACCTGAGCCAACCAATGCACGCATTTGATGCAGCTCACCTTGCGCACACGCATCTTGAACCACGCAAGGCACAAGAAGGCACCGATTTAACGCTCCTTGATGGCACTACAATCAAACTTTCAGCCCAAGACTTAATTATCAGCGATGGAACGCAGCCTGTCAGCCTTGCCGGCATTATGGGCGGGGCTCAAAGTGCCGTAAATGCATCCACGAAAAATGTACTTATTGAATCAGCAATTTTTGATGGCGCCACAGTTCGGTTGAGTGCTGCACGACACAAACTACGTACCCAGGCATCAATTCGCTTTGAAAAAGAACTCGATGAAACACAAAATATCACGGCCTTGCAACGACTCCTGAAGATACTCAAGCAGGCGCATGTACCATATAACTGTACACAACCAATTTTATGTGTTACACGCCCCATTAAATCAGCAAGCATTTCGTGTACACCCGATCTATTCGATCACGAACTAGGCGTACATATTGCACCAGCATTTGTTAAAAAGACACTCAAAAAAATCGGGTTTCATGTGCACGGTAAAAACCCATTAATTGTCGATGTTCCATCATGGCGTGCAACCAAAGATATTACACAACCGTGTGACGTGGTTGAAGAAATAGGCAGATTTTACGGATATAACAATATTCCAAAAATTTTGCCGACGCGTGCAATGACAACCAATGACAATTCGCCCTTTCTGCGTCGTCGAAAACTCAAGCAACATTGTGCTTTTGGCATGCACATGCATGAAGTCTATAACTATCCATTTTTTAATGAAACGTGGCTTGCACGTTTGCACTACAACCCAGAACAATGCGTTATCGCAAAAAATCCACTCTCACGCAATGTCACGCGATTGGTAACTTCGCTCATTCCACATTTGTTACAAAACGTCGAGCAAAACATACATAAAGCAACTCATCTTCAATTTTTTGAACTCAATCGCACCTGGCACATGCACGAACAAAAACCACAAGAACATCTGTCACTTGCCGGCGTTATGTGGCAACCAAATGCACATATGTTTTATCAAAGTAAAAGTGAACTCACTTCACTTTTTAACGTTTTAGGCTTAAAAATATATTGGGAAAAACCCTCTGAAAAACTTGCCCCATGGTATGATGCCACACAGACCGCAGTTCTTAGACATAATAAAAAAATTATCGGGCTTGCGGGAATGCTCGACATGCGCTGGGCGGGCATTATTGGTAATGGCAATGCATTTATTTTTGAGTTAGATGCTCATTACTTGTGTACGTGTCCACTTACCACGCATACCTTTGTGCCACTTTCGCCATATCCATATCTTTACTTTGACGTCAGCATGCTTGCACCGCTTACACTCACGGTTGCCTATTTACAAGACTTCATTAAAACCATTGATCCACGTATTTATTCGGTGCAATTAATTGATTTGTTTAACAAAAAAGAGTGGGAAAACGAACGTTCTTTAACATTCCGCTACTTCATGCGTGATGAACATAAAACCCTTACAAAATCAGAGGGGGATGAGATACACGCACGTGTTGTTGCTGCGCTACAAACTAGTGGAGCGACCATTCGATGACATACCACCAAAAAACATACGTAACTATTTTTACCGGAATTCTTATTTTTCTTGCCGACCGCATGAGCAAATATTGGGCACTTAATTTTTTGCCACAACCCCTGAATCCAACACCGTGGTTAGGCTTTACGCCAACACTCAATCGCGGCATATCATTTGGTGCATTTGATTCAAACAATTTTTTCACTTTTGTATTCATCAGCGCATTGGTGATCATATTGCTCTATTTTGTATTCACACTTGCCTATAAAGATTATCTTTCTCACCGGTGCATTCTGGGACATGCCTTGGTACTTGCTGGTGGTTTATCAAACTTACTCGATCGCACACTCTATCATGGTGTCATCGATTTTATTGCCCTTTCATATCATGGCTGGCAGTGGCCCACATTTAACATTGCTGATATTGCAATCACGATTGGTGTTTTAATCATCACAATACAAAATATACGCTCATGAACTATGTTAAACTTGCACATGCAATCGCAACGCTTGGACCAATAGGTCATTTGCCAGCTCCTGGCACAGCAGCAACGCTCGTGTGCATGGGAACTCTGCTATTTTTGGGAAAACTTGGTTTGCCAACCGGTGCCCTTGTCTGGGCTCTCGTGCCGCTCGTGGGCCTTGGTATGATTATTGTTCATGGTGCATTACAGACGCTTACAGATCATGATCCACAAGAAATTGTGTTTGATGAGATACTCGGCTATTGCCTGGCGCAAAGCATTTTTCCGCTCAGTTTCTTTTGGCTTGCTAGTGGCATGATTATTTTTCGCGTACTTGATATTTTAAAACCACTGGGCATCAAACGTTGTGAGCATTTTGAAGGCGCAGCTGGTATCATTTGCGACGATCTTTTAGCAGGATTTTATACACAAATCGTGCTTATTGCCACACGTATCGGACTTGAAGTATGGTTTGGCTATTAAGTGCGCTTGCACGCCACACAAAAGACATTTTGAGCCCAGCGCGTTGTGCTTTTTGTCAGCGCGCGTTGCCGGCACGCACGTATTGGTGCAACGACTGCGTCAACAAACTCCCCCCACTTGCAAGTCAAAAGCTGCGATTAACACCACGTATAAATATAGACGTATATGCAGCAACAGAATATAACGTGTATACCAAAAAACTTATTATGCGCAAACATGCAGGCAACATTGATGGGTGCTATGCGCTTGCGCAACTTATACATGAACGCGCACCCTGGCAAATACTTAGCTGCGATGCATTGGTACCAATACCCCTGCATTGGTGGCGGCAAGCTTATCGCGGTTTTAATCAAGCACATGAAATTGCCACTTTACTCACACAACATCACCCATGTACGGTACAAAATCTCGTGCGCCGCACACGCGCCACGGCATATCAGGCATCACTCACGATCGAGCAACGTGCGCATAATGTACATAATGCCTTTGCGCTCAGCACGCGGGCGTATAAACAAGATTACACAAATAAACATCTGGTATTAGTTGATGACCTTATGACGACAGGAAATACGCTCATACAAGCAGGCCGTGCACTTTTGGCACTCAAACCAGCATCAATCAGCGCGCTTGTGGCATGTCGCGCAATTGAACGCATTGCACATACAACGCTCATTTTGCACGAATGAAAGCAGATTATTGCAAAATTTCAACTTTTCATATAACAGTCAAATGGTTGACAATTATGACAATCGACTGTCATAATTGTCATGTTATATATAAAAAACGAAAAAAGACGATGATGTTTAGGAGAAATTTAAAAAAAATTCTTCTTGCCCGTGCGAGCAAGATTCCTGTCGTCGCCATTGTTGGTCCCCGCCAATCGGGTAAAACTACGCTGGCAAAAGCAGTTTTTAAAAAGCATGTATACGTATCACTCGAAACATTTGAAGATCGAGAATTGGCGGAAGCTGATCCGCGCAGATTTTTTGAAGCCCACACAAGCAAACATGGCATCATCATAGACGAGGTTCAGCGTGTACCAAAAATCCTTTCATACATACAACTTTTGGTCGATACCGCATACAAGCCAGGATACTTCATCCTCACCGGATCGCAAAACATTATGCTTAATCAGGCAATCTCGCAAACATTGGCTGGTCGAATTTCAATTCTCACGCTGTTGCCACTTTCGATAGCAGAAATGCGCACCAACAAACTTCTTTCTTCAAGTATCGAGAAGACGGCGTGCGCGGGTTTTTATCCACGCATTTTTGCTCAGAAACTTGATTATGTGAGCTGGTACCCTGATTACATTGAGGCATATGTTGAACGCGATGCGCGACTTATTTTAAACATTTCGCAACTAAGTACCTTTAGACGTTTTATCCGTTTATGTGCAGCACGTGTTGGCCAATTGCTCAACACTGCATCACTTGCCAACGACTGTGGCGTTGATCAGCGAACAGCAAAATCATGGCTTTCGCTATTAGAAACAAGTTACCTTTTATTCCTGTTGCCAACACATCACACCAATTTTAATAAACGTCTCATAAAATCTCCAAAAATCTATTTTTATGACACCGGACTTGTCTGTTGCCTGCTGGACATAAAAACAACCGAACAACTACACGAACATTATTTACGCGGAAATATTATTGAAAATATGCTTATAGCAGACATCATAAAATACTTCTATAACCGCGGCGAACGTCCATCACACCTTGGTTTTTGGCGCGATCAAACTGGCAATGAGATCGACTGCATCATTCCCCAAGGGAACCGTCTCGTGCCCGTTGAAATCAGAGCAAGCAAAACGATTGTATCTGATTATTTTAAGGGCCTCAATTTCTTTAACACACTTGCTCGTGGTGCTGGAGAGCCTGGCTTTATTATTTATGCTGGCCCACGAAACCAATCGCGCCAACAAGGAACGGTTCTCAGTTGGCGACACATTGATAATATATTTAAAAACCGCACATAATTTTTTAAATCTCTCCACGCCATGCACGAATATCTGCAAAAAGTTTAATTTGGTAGTATACTACCAATATCGCTGCGCCTGTAGCTCAAAGGATAGAGCGCCGGACTTCGAATCCGTAGGTTGCAGGTTCGAGTCCTGCCAGGCGCACCAAAAAACCGCCATTTCTTGTCAAATCTGTCACTTACTGTCATAAATTATGACAGTAAGTGTCGAATTTTCTGACTAATTTTTTTTGGAGAGTAAGACGATGCTGTTCAAGCGACACGTGCGGCCATTCTTACAAAGCGCGCAGCCCGGTGGTATTGTTAAATGGTGCGCGGCAAGTTGGCAAAAGTGCGCTTTCGCTTTCGTTTCAAAAAGAAAATAAATACACGTACGTTACGTTTGATGATGAAATCGTATACTTGGCGCCAAAAGTGATCCAGTGATTTTGTAGCTAATCTCGCAAAACCGGTTATTATCGATGAAGTACAGCGCATTCCCGAGCTCTTTTTGGCAATTAAACGCGATGTTGACAAGCGCCGTGTGTCTGGTGATTATCTGCTTACCGGATCGGCAAACCCGTTGTTAATTACGCGCTTGGCGACTCACTTGCCGGCCGTATGGAAATTATCAATCTTATGCCACTTTCACAAGGAGAAATAGCGGGAACCCAATATTTGTTTATCGATGCGATTTTTAGTGCGAAAAATTTTAAGAATCCACAGACTTTTTTAACCAAGCAGAGTTTATTTGAAAAAATGTACACTGGGGGCTATCCTTCGGTGCAGCACATTGATGAAGAAGCATGCCAGGCCTGGCTACGTTCGTATGTAAATTTATTGTTGCAAAAAGACATCAAAGACTTGGCGCAGATCAAGAAACTTACACAACTGCCAAATTTACTCAAAATTTTGGCAGCGCGCGCATCTGGTCTACTCAACGTTGCCGAGCTGTCGCGCGAGAGCAAGCTTACGGCAAAAACCTCGCATCGCTATTTAGCGTTGCTGGAAACAATTTTTATCATTAATACACAGCCGGCATGGATTACAAACTTATTTTGCGATTTACCAAATCGCCAAAATCGTATTTTATCGATACCGGGGCTCCTTATGTATCTGCTTGGCATCAATGTACAACGCGCAGCTACTGAAAATATCTTGATGGGCAAGATATCTGAAAATTTCGTTGTAAGTGAACTTAAAAAACAAGCAACTTGGTACGCAACAACGGTACAACTATACCATTTTTTATAACGTCATCGTGAGAAAAAACGGATGTAGTTCTTTAAAATCAAGCTGGCGAAACTGTTGGTATTTAAGATAAAGATGAGCGAAAAAATTGAGCCTCACGATTTTAAGGGGCTAAGATTTCTGCAAGAAAAAGTTAAAGATAAGTTTGTTCATGGTGTTGTCTTGTACACCGGCCAACAAGCAGTCGTCTTTGGCAAAAATCTTTGGGCATTGCCGTGAATGAGGTGTGAGAATAAACAAACCAATAAAGAGGGGCCAGAACGGCCCCTCTTTATTGGTTTCAACCGTTATTCATCATCTGGTGGCAGCGGGATATCTTCTGGTGCAACTGGAGCAGGTGATTGCAAGAGTAATCCCATAACTGGCGTCACTTTTGGATCTGCCAAACATGCTGTAACTGCACCAGAGAGCGCCGTGCTATACATTATATTGAAAATTCCCAGTGCCATCTTGGATTGACCAGCTATAAAGCTATAAATTGAACCAGATGCTTTGGCGTCCGTAACATTCTTTCCAAGTGAGTTGGCCAAATCTGTAACCGTTTCCGCTGAGGACTTGGCGGCAAAGTATGCGTATGACTTGAATACGGCCGGTTGCAGCGCATATCTCAAGAAGCTGTTAAACATGGCTGCCGTTCTGTTTGTAGCCTTTTCTGCAGGAGGAAATAGTTTTTGTACCGTACATCTGGCAGCAACTGTTGCAAACACGACCGGACCGGTAGCTTTTAAATTAGCCGGCATAACGTCCTTGCAAACTGTCGCCGTTGTTACAATATTTTCCAAACACAATCCAGACACTGTTTGGGGCAAAAGTTCCTTAAACAATTTCAAAGGATTGGTCAACACGCCGAGACCAACACTATCAAGCAAGTCTATAAATGGTTGTACAGCATCAGTGATAGTACTAAAGGTATCCTTCGAAAAATCGGCCATTTTTGTACACAACAATTTTACATCGCCATTTGCAACGGCAATCGCTTTTTCTGCACCTTGCTTACAGGCAACCCCTGCGACGATTTGTACTATAAGTGGAATAAATGCATTATCTCGTAGTTTTTCTGGAAGTTTAACTTTAAACTTGTCCACCATCGCTTGCACTTTTGGGACAAACACTTTATCGCACATACAACTAGCGAAGGTAGGCGGCTCCATTGCTTTAAACTGTGTTATTACCATAATCAAAGCTGATAAAATTAACAACTTCTTCATAAACAACTCCCTTTTTAAACCCTATTTAATCAAAAAACATCTTTTTTATTACCCCATCCCCCCAAAATCCTCCTTTCTAGGACATGTGATAAAAGTACTTTTAAAGAACACCTTAAAGTACCTTTGATTCATACTTCTCACCTTTCTGACTTCAGACTAACCAAATATATAAATCAAAGTAAATAATTTAATTAAAAATTTTTGCAATAATAATTCCAATTAAAAAATTAAAAATTCTTTGCTTTTTCAAATCAATATTCGTACCATGATGACAAAGATTGTCTCACATACCAATTAAGGATAAAACTATGGATCGTTTACAACTGCGCTATAAATTCGTCAAAAAGGCACTTGATCGGCTTGAAGAGGCGATTGAACGGTTAACCGCCATTGCCAACCCTTCAACGGAAGATTATCGCTTTGTTCGCGATTCGGCCATCAAACGTTTTGAATTGTGTGCAGATGTGCTTTGGAAATACGTTAAACTATATTTATTGGTCCGCAAGGGGTTGCTCAAACAACGCCCAAAGATGTGTTTCGCTCATGTTTAAATGCACAGACATTGACAGGCGCAGACGTTCAACGCGCGCTTGGGATGATCGATGCGCGCAATATAACGGTACACATATATAAAGAAGAAATTGCAGAACAAGTCGCACTACAATTGCCCCACTTTACCAAACTTATGCGCAAAATCATTATCGCAATGCAGCCGTAGGGAATGCACAAAATGTTAAACTCTGAATATCAAAATCAGTTGCTTACCATTATCAAAAAACACGTCCCAACGTGTACCGTTTATTTGTATGGCTCACGAGCACGTGGTGACCATCAACCAAGTTCTGATATCGATCTGGCTATAGATGCCGGCGCTAAAATTCATTGGCATATTTTAAGCGACATTCGCAATGACATTGAAGAATCAACTATACCATTTTTTGTTGATGTTGTTGACGTACACGATAGTGATCAAGATTTTTCAAACGAAATCAAAAAAGATTGGATAAGATTAATATGACCAAAAATGCTAAGAAATTATCGAAAAAATTTCTTAGCTCAGATAAACAAACAGCGCACGGTATTTTGTGTCCAATTAACAATTGAATGCCACCATTGCTCCCCCGCTTCCCAGAACGGCGCGTCACGTTCTTGCAAAAAATCTGCAATTGGTTGTGCAAGCACAAAATGCTCCTGCACCAAACTCCTTTGCACAGCACTACGCAATTGCTCACGGTTGATATACTGCTTGCTTGTAGCAAAATTATGCGCTACAGCTGGTAATTGATCAAATAACTGCTGAGAAAATAATGGGTAAGAGCGCTGTTTGAGTGAATCAAACTCATCTTTAAATAAATGAATAAGTCGTTCATCTTCAAGGACTACAATGTTTTCACGATTATGCTTAACGGCCTGATTCGTACAATTAAATGACCCCGTCCACAACAGAGATTTTCCAGCAACCGTTTCATCAAAAATATAAAATTTGTGATGCATAAGCCCATCAGAAACTACACACACATGAATATGCGGAATCGTCCAAACTGCGCCATTTTTAGTACTTTCCGGAGAAACAATTACTTGCAAGGAAACTCCACGTTCAACCACCTGTTGCAACGCATAAATAATATGCTTATTGGTTAAAAAAAAGAGCGCACAGCGCACGCTTTTCTTTTCATGCGCAAGAAGCCCAACAAGAAGTTCCTTAATCTCCCGCCCCTGACGCGGTGAAAAATATGCAACATGCACATAACCGGTTCCACCAAGTAAATCCAAGACTTGTGATTCAGAAAGATACCACGAGCGCTGATAAGCATGTAAAAAACTAATACTAAGCAACAACCCAAAAAACCAACAGCGTTTATTCATTGTGGCCTCTTTCTTGCAATCATACACTTTAAGTATAAGCAAATTTGGGGCATTACCACAGCTTGATATGGGTTTGACACGCCCACCATTTTACTGAATGCTAAAAGAGTAATACATGCGGGAATAGCTCAGCTGGTAGAGCATTGCCTTCCCAAGGCAAGGGTCGCGGGTTCGAATCCCGTTTCCCGCTCCAGAGCTATAGTTTTATCGAGTTTTTACATTGACAACGTCCGGCTGTTTGTTATTATTGAAATGTCCATATGCGGGAATAGCTCAGTTGGTAGAGCGTTGCCTTGCCAAGGCAAAGGTCGCGGGTTCGAATCCCGTTTCCCGCTCCACTTTAAGACCTCACTTTTATCTGCTAAAATTATTACAATCAGGATTGGATAGTTACAAAAAAACCATAAGCGAGGGGTTTTGCATGAAGTCGGTTATCCACGAATCTTCATCGATCTTTAAAGCTATTGAACAAGGCTGGGAAAAAGCGGGCAAACCGCGAGAATTTAGCATAAAAATCTTACAAGAAGCACAAAAAAATTTCCTTGGCATGACTGTCGCCAACGCAAAAGTCGCCCTCTTTTTTGGCGAACCACTCCAAACACAGCAAAAGCCAACCCCAGAATATAAGCAACAACCATACCGACAACAACAAAATCGCCCACATCATCATCGTCGGCCTCGCCAACAGCGTCCACAAGCGCAAGAACAACAGCAACAGTCATCTAACCCACCAATAACGAATAAACCTCAACAATAGCTATGCTCCCGACACGTGACGAAGAAATTATTGTTGCACAATGCACTCCGAGCGGAAATGGTGCACTCGCAATCGTGCGCGTTTCAGGCGCACAAGCCATTGTTCTTGTACAAAAATGTGCGAAATTGTACGCGAAAAAAAAATTAACTGATGTTGCCTCACACACAATTCATTTAGGCACCGTCATCGATCAACACAATCATGTCATCGATCAAGTCCTTTTTCTGGTCATGAAGGGCCCAAAAAGCTTCACCGGACAAGATACGGTCGAAATATCATGTCATAACAATCCATTTGTCATTGAAGCAATCATTCAACAGCTTATTGCTCATGGCGCACGACCAGCGCAACACGGCGAATTTACTAAGCGCGCGTTTTTGAATAAAAAACTCGATCTGATCCAAGCTGAAGCAATTCACGATCTCATTAATGCACACACTCAACAAGCAATCAAACATTCACTTGCACAACTTGCCGGAAGCTTTTCGTACTGGATCAGCGAACTAGAACAGCAACTCATTAAAGCTCACAGCTTGTGCCAAGCAAGCTTTGAGTTTATCGAAGATGATATTAATTTTGACCATAATATCAAAAATCTTGTCTACACAAGCCTTAAGCAGATCCAACAGTTGCAACAGCATCAGCATCAACAACAACGCATCAAAGAAGGTGTGCGTATTGCTATTATTGGGGCAGTAAATGCCGGAAAATCATCACTTTTTAATGCACTTCTTAAAAAAGATCGCGCAATCGTTACACCAATAGCTGGTACCACGCGCGATACCATCGAAGCGGGCATATTTCGCAACAATATGCACTACACGCTTGTCGACACGGCTGGTTTTCGCACAACAAAAAACAAAATTGAACAAGAAGGTATCACACGTGCTTACCAAGAAGCTGCGCTTGCTGATATTATTTTATTGAGCATTGATGCATCATGCCCCATAATGCCGCAAGAAAAAAAATGGTACCAAAAAATTCTTACACACCATGGTAAAAAAACCATCGTGATATTTACAAAAAGCGACATCGCACCGCATATGCACCATGAATTTGCCGAAAGTTTAACGGTTTCAGCAACCACGGGCCATCATATGCATCTGCTGGAAAATATCATTATTGAACGCACAACACGCCTGTTGCAAGCCAACAATTGCCCATTTTTAGTTAATAAACGACAAGCACAGCTTTTGCACAGTCTTGAAATGGATCTTAAAAAACTTATCCCATTACTTGATCAAACACTGGAATATGAAATCCTCTGCGTGCATCTGAAAGATGCTTTAGAAAAAATTACCGAGCTTACGGGTAAAACAATCGGCGAGTTAAGCCTTGATCGTATTTTCCAGGATTTCTGTATCGGTAAATAACTACTTTTGATACAAAAATTTAACTTCGACACGACGGTTCGGTGCTTGCGCAACTTTACCACTTGCGCGCGTCAATACACGGCTCGTGCCACGCCCAACAGCTTTAATGCTGCTTGCAGGAACGCCTTGTTCAATAAATGCACGCTTGATGGCATCGGCACGACGTTGTGAAAGCGCTTGATTGTACAACTGTGAGCGCGTAATTAAGCACGAGTGCCCTTCAATAACAATCGTTGCACCGTCAGCAGCTGCTAATTTTGCAAGTTGCGCATCATACTTAACCAATGGCTCTTGGTCTTTGCGAATATCAGCACGATCAAAATCAAAATGAATAACTTCTGCAGAAGAATCTTCATCAAGCTCTTGCCATGCCCATGAATCATCAGTGTCAGCTTTGGTAGAAACTGCCGGTTTTTCAGGTACGGTTTGCGTTACCGGTTCTGGACCTTTTACTTTTGCCTCCGCTGCTTCAAACAAATCTTTGCCGCCTTCGTCCTCCAACACATAAGCCCCGAGCTCTTCATCATATTTTCCGCTTGCCGGCGCTATTTTACTTGGAGCAGCAGGTTCTTGAACTTTAGTTGCAACAGGAGTGGCTGGCGCAGTTTGTTTTACTGTTGTGCTTTTTTTAATACATGAAGGCAATACAAAACTCGCAAGTAAAAGAATTACGTAATATTTTCTCATTGCACGATCCCATCATATAAAATTATAAAATCCTTAACAGTAATACTTTCGATGTTTTCAATAAAAGATACCGTTCACATAAAATCTACGATATATTTAAAATAAGTAAACAAGTTTCAAAAAGGGACGGGACCGTATTTGTATGAAAAAAATTGTTATCAGTAGCACACCATGGCAAACGCGAGGGGCGGTTTTACACAACAATCGTCTACAAAACATTTATTTTGCTGCACCGCACGTTGAGCAATTAGAGCGTGCTTTCTATCGTGGTGTTGTAACCAAAATTCTACCCGGCATTCAAACAGCCTTTGTTAATATTGGTCAAGAAAAAGCTGGATTTTTGCATATTTCAGAAATTGATCGCGAGCTAGCGCTTGCACGCATGCAAGATTCAGAAGTGAGTGATGAATTTGATGAAGAAAAAAAGGAAGAGCAACGACCATCTCAACGCCAGGCTCTTGATATCAGTAAAATTTTGCACGAAAACGAACCGGTATTGGTACAGGTAAGCAAAGAACCTGTCTACGAAAAAGGCGCCAAACTCACAACATGCTTTACACTTCCTGGAAGATTTCTCGTATTATTGCCCAATATTCCGCGTATTGGCATTTCAAAAAAGATTGATGACCGCGAAGAACGCCAACGCCTTAAAAACATCGTCTTGAGCAATTTACCCGAAGGTATGGGCGCAATTATTCGCACATCAACACAAAATCATACCGAAAAAGAAATCAAGCGTGATCTTGATTATCTCATGAAAACGTGGCGTACCATCTTAGACAAATTCGCCAAAGCAACTGCGCAGGAAAAAATTCATGAAGATTTGCCGCTTGAACTAGCAATCGTGCGCGATCATCTTGATGAAGATGTTGATGAAGTGATCACTAATACCAAAGAATCACAAAATAATATTTATCAATTTCTCAAAACAATCGCGCCAGAGTACACACATAAGGTAAAGCTGTTTAATGAACCCCCCCTCATTTTTACCCACTTTGGTATCGAACGACAAATCGAAGCTGCCTTGCAAAAAAAAGCCGAGTTAAAATCTGGTGGTTCAATTATCATCGAATCAACAGAGGCCATGACGGTCATTGATGTCAACACCGGCAAATATACTGGCCGCGCTAATATGGAAGAAACAATTTTGCAAACTAATCTGGAGGCAGCTGAGGAAATTGTACGTCAATTACGCTTGCGTAATATTGGTGGACTGATCGTTATTGATTTCATCGATATGTCGACAGCAGCCAATCGCCAACGCCTGTATCGACATCTTGAACAAACACTTCGCGAATACGACAAATTTCAATCGGTTGTCTTGCGTGTGTCAGAATTTGGTCTTGTTCAAATGACACGCAAACGGGCCGGCAAAACGCTTGTACAACAACTTACGCAAATATGCACGCTGTGCCATGGCACCGGATTTATCAAATCAATTGCTACAATTAGCAGCGAAATTCTTTATAAACTCAAAAGTATGCTGCTCGAAAAAGAACGTGGCATGAACGTATCATTGTTGGCGAGCACCCAAATTTTTACATATCTCACAGAAACGCAATACAATAGCATTCTTGAATTAGAAAAAACATTCGGCTGCACTATTATTCTAGAAAACAGCGAACATATCGAACGCGACGCCCATCATATCAAATTTTCAACAACCAAGACTTGATTGACAAAGAGAAAATTTTCTGTTAACTTAAGAGTGTCGTCCTTTCACAATTTCTTACATAAACTGCTTAAAAAGGGGTTTTGAGTGTATGATTAACTGTCGTACCAAATTATTCTTTATCGTACTACTGTCTATGAAGTCGCTTGTCAGCATGCAATCACAAGAACTTACACTCTATAGCATACCAGACAAGCAGGAAGTTGCGATTAGCAACACGTTGTGGAAAACAGTATTTCCCTGTCTCCTTCTGTGTTGTCAACAACCAACACCAGTTGCCTCCATACCTGAGCATGCGCTTAATTTTTCAAGCGACACGCTCGGACATATTGAACAACTCTTGCGCGCTCCCATGCATGAGCAAGAAATCTTGAAAACATATTCAAGTCCAACCATACGCGATCTTTGGAGAGCACTTGCACAGCTGCAATGTAAACCCAACACTCGCCTTACGCACAGCGTTGCACATGCACTTGCACAACGCTTTTATCAAGATAACCAGCGCCCAGATTTTCTCACCTATTTCCTGAACAACAGAAGCGAATGGCTGGCATACCTGACATCACTGCACAAGGAGTGGCCGCGATGTATCGTGCACCTTACGCTCTATTTATATCTGCTTTTAAATCGCAATGAACAAGTGTTGTGTGCTCCCTATTTTAATGAATGCATTTCACCGTTGGCATGTATACAAGAATGCCCAGATCAAGCGTTTATTGTAAGCGAAGCAACACCAGAACTTGCCAAAATTCTTCGGTTGGGAATACACAAACGTGCATACTCTGCAAAAGACTTGCAAGACTTTTGGCGGCTCATCATATCCGAAGCTGGCAATTTAACCCCATTTGTAAAACCGATTTTTCAACAATGCGAACAATATTATCAACCACCAAAATCTTGTTGGTGCTGCCATACGCGATCAAACAGTTACCTCCGACCACCAGAAACGCTTCTTAAAAAAGCAGCTTGCTATTTTGATGTTACAAAAAACAATACAGCCCTTGCTCGATTGCTCGCACAGCATAAAATAATCACACCAACTAATTATTTGTTTGAAGCATACATTCATGGCCTCGGACTGATGGTGCATACGCTTCTTGAGTATGGTGCCAATCCGCTTAAACGAATAACGAACACGCTGCACACATCTCTTTCAACTGAAATGCATGCAATTGCAAGCTTTTCAGACGATGGAAGAAGATCCATTCCACTTGTTGTACACGGCACGCGCCAAACAATTCTTGAAAAAGCACTGCTTATGTATGAGGAGCAACGCGCACAATATCAGTCAACCACATCAACCGATGAAGCTGCAGGGGCAACAACACCCGAATTTCAAAATAAATGTAAAATAATGAGCGATATGTGTATTTTGATGATCAATTATGCAAACAAACGATACCATCATGCGTTTTTACAACTGCTTCAAGAAAATGCCTTGGTCAAAGATCTTGTCTTCCTGCTGGTACCAGAAATGAAGCAATTACTCGAACCGGCTACCGCAGGAAATTTTGTAAGGTGCCCATCTCACGACGCTTCATCGGCGCATGGCAGCCAAGTAGCGCCGGCTTAAGATTATTACTGCTGAACCAAAAGCGGCAATTGCATAAGCGGAACATATACTGCATACATAAGTCCCGCAATTAAAACCCCAAGAATAGCCATGAGTGCCGGCTGCAAAATCAGCACACAATGACGCACTATTTTGGTTGCGCGATCAGCATACAAACGTGCGCACTGATCAATCACAACAGCTAAATTACCGGTTTGCTGTCCCACTTCAAGCAGCGCATTGCACGCAACAAGCGCATGCGTGCCAAGTACATCCGCAAATATTGCCGGAAAAGAATCACCTGCTGCAATACTTTCTTGCATATGCTCGATGCGCGCTCGCAAATCATCGTTTTTAATTAACCGTGATGCCGTTTCAAGTGATGCCACCAGTGATTGCCCACCACGCATGAGCAACGCCACAGCATGCAAAAAAAGCGCCAATACAAATGAAACATATACAGACCCAACAATTGGCAACCGAATCAAAATCCAGTGCCAAATATGGCGCGTACTGCGTATATGCAAAAGTAACCATAAAACTAAGAGTACAAAAAAAAGATATCCGGCAATATGCAACAAGCTCATTGAAGTTAATGCACTGCTCAGTGCAAAAATGGTCGCCAATGAACCAGTCGGTTGTTGATTAAGCAAATGTACAACATGCTCAAGCGATGGCACAATACCAATAAAAATAATCAATACAACAGTGCAGAAAAATAATAGTGTAACGATGGGCATTGCAAGCGCGTAACGAATGCGTCGCGCAAATTCAGCACGCAATCGCAGAAAATCACATAAATGCCCCGTTGCTTCAGACAAAGCGCCAGCTTGCGCGCCGGCATGAATTAACGTAATAACAAGTGGCCCAAAACAACGAGGAAAGAGCGCAAGCGCCTCAGCAAGCGATAAGCCATGCAATACACCGGCATGTACCTCTTGTGCAATAGTACGCCGCATATGCGAGCCCAATTGCGCCAAAACTGCCAGTGCCGGCGCCATGAGCATGCCGGCAACCAATAATTGATGTAATTGTTCAAAAAATTGAAGTACTTCAATTGATGATAAACGCTCTACGAGCGCCAACTTTACTCGCTGCAGCGCACGAAGCTCTAGACCCGTTTTGGCAAGATCATATTTTAATTGCTGTGGACTTGGCGCCCATTGCACGCCATAACACTCATCACCATGCACATCAATAGCAATCCAACGATATTCTGGCATTAGATCCTCCAAGAAAAATTCAACGCGCAATTGATGATTGCGCTCCAAACCCGAGACGCGCCAAAATTTGTTCATAACTGAGCGTGGTAATTATTTTAATTTTTTTGTGACGTCCTGTTGCCCCACCGATTATTTCAAAAACCATACGGGGCTCGCCAAGTTTTTTGGCCAGAAATGCAATGAGCTCGTCATTCGCTTTCCCACGCTCAGGAGCGCTTTTTAAAAAACATTTCAGATGCCCTTGTGTATCTAACACGATGTGCTGACGCCCGGCATGAGGAACTACTTTAATCTCAATAATCATGGCCATATTTGCACTATAGCATCGTGCTTCATGCTTGCCAATTATATGTATTCTTTAGTAAGGTGAGCACGAGAAAAATTTAGGTAGGAGCAAAAAAACGCATGCCTGATCAACAAAAAGTTTATGTGATCGATACCAATGTACTTGTGCACGATCCAATGGCTTTATATGCCTTTGGCAAAAATCTTGTAGGGATTCCGATCAACGTATTAGAAGAACTTGATCGATTCAAAAATGAAAATTCAGATCGCGGCCGTAATGCGCGCGATGTTATTCGCCGGCTTGATGAGCTACGCGCACGTGGACCACTCAATGAGGGAATTCTTCTTGATAATGGCGGGCATTTGCGTATTATTGTTATCCCACCACAAGAAATTCAAAGCCTTAAAAAAATTATCGAAACACACGATACAGGAATCTTAGCCGCTGCACTCTATTTAAAAAAACAAAACTTTGACGTTATTTTTATTTCAAAAGACATTAATGCACGTGTCAAAGCAGATGTTGTCGGTATTGCTGCGCAAGATTATCTGCGCGGACGCGTAGCACGTGATGAATTCTACAAAGGTTGGATCAAAGTCCAAGCACCTGCAATAGAACTACAAAATGATCAACCAAAATTGTTGAAACAATTAATCGAAGAGTACGAGCTCAAAATTAATCAATTTGTGTGGCTTGTAAGCAATGCAAATGAATTCCACTATCGTCTATGGCGTTATATGGGCAATGAACAATTTACGCCCATTCAACCACCAAATCTCTCCTGGCCACTTCAAGCACGCAACCCACAACAACTTATGGCGCTTGATTTACTCATCGACCCTGCGGTGAATCTCGTATGCTTACTTGGCCCCGCAGGCACAGGTAAGACATTTTTGGCGCTTCTTGCTGGTCTACAACAGGTGCTTATTACCAAGCGTTATCAAAAAATACTGATTGCCCGTCCCGTCGTGCCCCTGGGACAAGACATTGGATATCTACCAGGAGATATTCAAGAAAAACTTCATACATGGATGCAACCAATTTATGACAACATTGAACTCATCACGCACGAAACAGCACACGGTGAAAGCACATATCACTACGATCATTTATACACAGTCGCACGCGAAGGTGGCAGACGTAAAAAACGTCATGCTCGCCATTCTCATGACTATATTTTGCGACCACTTGATCATATGATCAAAGAAAATAAAATTTCGCTTGAGGCAATCACATACATGCGCGGAAGGTCTATCCCATATCAATATATTTTTATTGATGAAGTACAGAATTTATCACCGCATGAAGTCAAGACTATCATCACGCGTGTAGGGGAGGGATCAAAAATTATTCTTTCCGGTGACCCCTACCAAATCGATTCGCCCTATTTAGACTTCAGCAGCAATGGCTTGGTTGTCGCAAGCAATGCATTCAAAAATTGCGCACTTGCAGGAACCGTTTATCTGGATATCAGCGAACGCTCTGAATTAAGCAAACTAGCTGGCGAATTATTGTAACTTTTTCATTTTGCTCGCTTTAAATGGATGACATGACACAACCCGTTTGAAGATCAGCCACAGTACGCGCAGGAGGCCATTGCCAAACTGTTGTACATCATCTAAAAGCATGAGCGCATAATCGGTACAACTTACGGTATAGCGGCAACAACCAGGACTGCCAAGCAACGGACGGCTGTATTTGATAAGCATGTACAAGCACCAAGCAATTACACGCTGCACAGGTGCCTCGCTAAAATATCAAGCAATTTCTTTCGCAAATCATCAAAAGAAAACGCACATGCAGGTGCTTTTACAATCACAGCAACGTCACAGTTGAGCCGCCCAAACAAACGTTCTTGATAAAAGATATGCTTAAGCCGACGGCGAATTTTGTGACGCGCAGGGCTTGTCCCCACCGAACGCGATGCGACAATTAAAAGCCGGGCGTAGTCACGCATTTGAGGAGCAATCAATATGGTAAGTGAATCATCAACAAAAATACGCTGCGCGCTGTGAAACAGCGCGGCAATTTCAGAACGCGTAAATGAGCAAATAAGCCGTGCGTATTTCACAAATCACTAATACTAAACAGTCAGACGACAGCGCCCTTTGGCGCGACGACGTTTGACAATTTTACGGCCATCTTTCGAACGCATTCTTTTTAAAAAGCCATGCGTTCTGGTACGTTTACGACGAGACGGTTTATAGGTAATAGACATACAAAACTTTCAAAAACTTTTTGTAGGAATAAATCTCTCGTTATAATACCTAAAATCAGCTTTTTTGGCAACTCAACAACGTACGCTTGCGCGGTTTTCGTCCAAGATATTTTTCTGCTTCAACAGCAGCAATACATCCGGAAGCAGCACACACAATCGCTTGACTACAGGCGACAGTTGCTGCATTTCCAGCCGCAAAAACTGCTTCGCGATTCGTGTGACCAAGCGCATCAATTTTAATTTTTCCCTCACCATCCAATTCAAGTTGATTCTTAAAAAGATATGTAGCAGGTTCATATCCGATAGATACAAAAACGCCCCTTACATCAATTTTTTGCTCTGGTGCATTGGCACACTGCGCGTAAATAGCGGTTACTTTACTTTCATCTCCTACAATGCGCATAACTTTACACGAATGCCGAATTTCAACATTCGGCAACCTTTCAATGCGTTTAATTTGTTCTTTGGGAGCTGTTAATGATGCTTTATCATTGAGCACGATAATTTTGCGGGCATATTTGCTTAAAAATAAGGTATTGTGCATTGCCATCATGCCGCCACCAACAACTGCAACGGTTTGTCCATTAT
Organism: uncultured Pseudomonadota bacterium; assembly: GCA_964432975.1. Classification (GTDB taxonomy): domain Bacteria; phylum Babelota; class Babeliae; order Babelales; family UBA12409; genus CAYSPS01. Next base: position 34,857 of record CAYSPS010000002.1, read on the forward strand.
AAAGTGGTGCATCACACAATGCGCAATTACATACGCCCTTACCCCAATACTCTTTTTCGCCTGGGCAATCGATCTTTTTGGCGGTCATACCAGAAGCAACAATCAATGCAGTTGCAGTAAGCTTGTCTCCGCCTGAAGTCGTCAGGACAAATGGCCGACGCTTTAAATCAATCGCAACAATTTCATCCTGCAAAAACTGCGCCCCAACTGCCCGTGCATGGTCAATCATCGGTTGAACAAGATCAACCCCTGCTATCTTTTCATGACCAGGCCAATTTTCTATACTCGGAACGGTCACCAAAACACCCGGCGTTAATGCAACGACCAATGGTTTTAGCTTCGCCCGTCCCGCATAAATTGCAGCGGTCAGGCCTGCAGGTCCTGACCCGATAATGATAAGTTGGTGGTGTTGTGTGGCGCCAGCAAATATACACGTTGCTGACGCTATGGCGAACCACCCCCCTGACATTAAATTTTTCATCACTCTTCTCCATACTCTTTGCTTTTCAGCATACAATCGGCTTTTTCTATTTTTCAATATTTTTTTATACAAAAAATGTTTGGTGTGCAAAAAGACGCAGGCACGCATCAAGGCACAGGTTATTTAAAAAGACTTTGCGCAAACTGAGCATCCAGTATGGATAATTCACGAAAAAAATCATTCTTTAACTCATCAGTAGATGCAAAACACACAAGAACACTTTGCGCAACGGTAACCATAAATGTATGGTCTTCATAATGCACATGCATCAATGCAAGCAGCAATGTCTGATATAAACGTCCGCAATCAATTTTTGAAACAAACATGCTTACATCCGCAATTGCTTGGCGGATGCTATCGATCTTTTGCGCCACAACAAAAAGCTCAATTAATTGTTGAATGCCAACAAATGTACGTACCGGATGCCCTAACTCTTGGTATAACACAACTAATCGCGCCAAAAACTCTGGCCGCTCCAAATACAACCGCGCAAGCCGTTCATAGATAGCAACCGCCTGTGCAATATTGCGTTCAGCACAATAAAGTTGCGCAGCCGCTTTATAGCTATCAATCGCAGCGGGATCATTGAAAAAAAATAATAAATCTGCCTCAAGATGTTGCGCATATGCTCTTTGATCAACCGTGTGCATAAGCAATTTGTAAATGGTAAGCGCACGCTCCTTTTCGCCGCGATTAATAAATTCGGCAAGCTTGAACCACGCAACCTGACACTTCTCCCTTAATACCGGCTCCATCGTCTTTGGTTCCTTTGACAACAGGCTATCCATTTACATCAAAAAGGCTTCACGTTTTTGATGTACGCCTTAAGCGTCGTCAATTACCATAATACAACTATTACAAGAATCAACGAAAAATGAAGACAAATAGATGGTGCCGAGGGAGAGAATTGAACTCCCGACACGAAGCTCTTCAGGCTTCTGCTCTACCACTGAGCTACCTCGGCACAAAGAATAGAAAAATATATCTTTAGACTAAAGACCAGCACAGTTTTGTCAACTGTAAATACCAAGATCCCATATGCACGAAGAAACTTTTTAAATGTGCATATGGGATCTTGTTTGTGGAGGTAAATATATAAAAAATCTTAATCAAATTAATTTAAAATGTTAATTTGATTATAATCTAATAATATATTATTATTTTCAATTTGTCAATATTATTTCAAACTTTTATCTTCTCTTTTATACCATAGCTCGCCAATTTGGCGCTAAAACCCCAAAAGAACATTTTATTCGACCACCAATACATGAATGATGCGCCCTTCCACTCAAAAGACAAATATTACCTACACCAACCCAAACAATAAAGCACTCCAGGATTTTTTGGAGACTTTTTTGAGCCACAAAATCTTGCTCATAACACATCCAAAAGCAGCTTCTGACCCGGTTATAAGCACACCAGCACAGACAGCCTTTTCATAACTTCCGGCCCAATCTGTTTTATTCCTCGCTGCATCCATGGCTTGCATGGTAAAAACACTTAAAAAGCAGCAAAAATAAATTATTTTGAACATAATTTTACAAACTAATCTTTTTTCTTGTCATTATTATCCATGTGCTGCGCTGCTAGTGCAGAAGCTCCTTGGCGTGTCGCCCAAAACCGACGTATTCTACCCCAAATGCATGAATGATCTGCTACTTGCAACTGGCGACATGCACAAAAACCACACAGAGTAAGCACCACTTGAGCATCCCCATAAAGAAACCGTGCCATACGGCTTGAGAAATGGGCAAAATCATATTGATAATTACCATAAAATAAAGCTCCGCCAGCTCCTGCTACACTCGCGCAACAGCATATAGCCTGTTCACAACTTCCGTTCCAATCTGTTTCATTTCTAACTTCGTCCATCGCCTGAGCAACAAAAATGCTTAAAAGCCCTAAAAAAAATATTTTTTTAATCATAATTCCTCAAAAATTGATTTACGCTTGCAACAAAGCGTAACAAATTTAATGCGCAAGACAACAACTCATGCATAAGCATTTTTTACACAACTGATGCTGGTGAATTTTACAAAATTTTGTATCCTATGAGAGCAAGATTTTGAGACAGACTATCAAATAGAGACCTTTCGTCCGGGAGTTTTCGTACATGCCAAAAAAGGTTATGCCCCTTGCAAGACACACACTGTGCCTATGCGCCGCACTTTTTTTTATGTTCAACGTATACGCGCAGCAGGCAACAACAACACAAGCAAATATATCAGCGCAACAACGCCTTAGTTCGCGCATCATCCACAATATTACTGTTGTCCGACACCACCCGAATCAATTTATTACAGACGAAGCAATCAAAAACGCAATAGGTTACATCGAAGGCACGCCATTTAACCCGGCAAAAAGCAACGCGGTCATTAAAAAACTTTTTCGCCTCGGCTTTTTTGAAAATATTAAAATAAAAGCAAAACTTGTTAACAATGACCAAATCGATCTTTTTATCATTTTGGATGAGCTGCCACAAGTTGTTGATATTTTAATGAGCGGCAATAAAAGCCTAAGTGATGTTAAAATTGAAAACGAACTTAAATTGGGCGAGTTACGCGCCGTCGATCAACGTATTTTACAAGACATTGTGCGCAAACTGCGCAAATTGTATATCGAAAAAGATTTTCACTTTGTCGACATTCAAAGTGACTTACAAATCGCTGATGGCAATAAAGCCACGATCATCATTACTATTCATGAAAATGTGAGGTCTCTTGTCAAACGCGTACGTTTTAAAGGTAACGATCACGTACGCAGCAAAGACCTTGCTAAAGCGATTTTTACGCGTGAAGACTGGTTGCTGAGTTTTGCAACAAAAGCCGGCAGCTATCAGCCTGACAAACTTGAAAAGGATAAACGGTATCTTGAGAATTACTACAAAACACTCGGTTACATGAATGCACGCGTTACTGATGTGCAAATTGATCTTGATCCGCAAACAAAACATTATGCAATCACCTTCGTTATCCATGAAGGCGATATGTATCTTGTTAAAGACGTACACTGTCAGGCAATTGAACACATCAGCGAACACGATTTCGTCAAACACCTGCCTATAAAACCAGGAACGCCTTTTTCCATTAAAGATGTCATGGACAGCATGGATGTCCTCAAGAAAATTGTCGGTGAATTTGGCTATCTATTTGCCGACATTCAGCCATCAATTGTCCCTGATGAAACAAATAAAACAGTCGATGTTTCATTTGAAATAGAAACAGGAAGCAAAGTTTTCCTCAGCCGACTTACGATTAAGGGCAATAAAAAAACTCGTGACCATATCATTCGTCGTAAGGTTCATATTCCTGAAGGCGCAATGATCACACAACAAGCACTTGACTTATCAAAACAACGCGTAGAAGCACTTTCATTTTGGGACAAAGAAAATGGGGTGCAATGGAAAATTAATCGTATTAACGATCAAAAAGCAGATCTTGATTTGATTGTTAAAGAAGCAAAGACGGGCAAAATCATCGGACAAATTGGCTTTGGTGGCAATCAGATGAACATGCAGTCGGCTTCGCAAGGATTTAACTGGGGCGTTAATATTTACGACGTCAACCTTTTTGGCCGCGGCATTCAATTCAATACATCGGCTAATTGGTCGCCTCAAGAATGGTCGGCTGTCGTTGATGTGACCGAACCCTATCTACTCGATCGCCCATTGGCGGTTGGTTATAATTTTCACGTAGACAAAGCGTATCGCTCAGAAGAACTCTATAATCTCAAAAATCTTACTGAACGATACATGGGATCATCGATTCATGCAGGATATTTATGCTCACGCTGGTCTATCGACACCATCTTTCGCGGCATTGTCGGTTTTGAAGGAATTCACCTTAATCATCCACCAGAACTTGCGCCAGGAACCGAAAGTCAGCCCGGCGCGCTTACTTATTACAAAGTTGTTCGACAAACATTCAAAAGCGGTACGATGTGCTTTATTGGGTTGGAAGCCGGTCAAGATATACGCAACCATATCGTACACCCATCAGCAGGTTATCAATGGTCGTTTGCTTCGCGCATAGGGCTTCCGTCACTTAATTTTGGTTTTTGCAAACTTGATTTTGATTACAGTTGGTACACATCTCTCATCGATGAGTACTCACTTATCCTGTGCTTCCATACACATTTGGGCTATATTCGCGCATTGCAGAATAAAACAATCCCGTTTAAAGAACTCTATAACATCGGCGGTCCAGCAACGGTACGCGGATTTGAATGGGGAGAAATTAGCCCCTCTGTTAACCTCAACCCATGGAGATTGCCAGATGAAATTTGCGGCCGAATGGCAGAACCAATTGGTGGACGCAAAGCCCTGGTTGTCAACGTAGAACTTACATTCCCAATTACACGCGATCATACAAAAACCGGGGCACTCTTTTATGATGGCGGTTCTGGCTGGTGCCCGCAAAATCTCAATATTACGCCTACAGAACGAGCATGTTATCTACAAAATGCTTGTTTTGACTATCGACAAGCAATCGGTATCGGTTTTCGCATGACAGAACCACAACCAATTCGTATCGATTGGGGCTTTAAACTTGATCGCCGTCCTGGTGAAAGCGCATCAGAAGTACACTTCACGACATTTAGGGAGTTTTAAGACAATCTCTTTTTTTCTTGTGCGCACTCGTTTAGGCTAACACCAGAAGCTAAGTTGAGTAGTGGGTGCACGATATGCGACATGCATATATTATTACTGGTATCATTTTGGGTCATCTAGTATTTGTTTTTGTCACGATTTATCAACAAACATGGGTCACGCAACTCATGTACGAACAACAGGCGCTTGAAGCGCAAAAAACAAAGCTTATGGCACAACAAGCGACCTCCGAACAAGAACTGTACAATCTCCGCAATACACGTGCAATCACACACTACGCAACGCACACACGTGCCCTGCAGCCAATCAGCTTACGGCATGTTTATCAGTTAGACGCGATAATGGATTTTACTATATGAATCGTGATAAAAAATTACGATCCACTATACTTTTTTTTGCTTTTTGCAGCATGTACGCAATTATCATGTGCAATCTTTTTTATCTCCAAATCATCCGTTCATCATTTTTACGCGAATTGGGCAAACAACAATATCATGTCTCCATTTTTAGCCATCCACCACGTGCATTGATTTATGATTGTAATCAAAAACCAATTGCTATCAACACCGAATGCTTGGCTGCGTTCTTTTTGCCCAAACAATTAGATCATCCAGAAAAATTGCGCATATTTTTGCAAAAAAATTATCCGCGTATATTAGAGCGCTGGCAAAACAACAAAAATCGCCATTTTTTTTATATCAAGCGACGCGTATCACATCAAGAAATGCTGAGCATGCAACAAGAAGCTCCTGATATTAAATTCTTGGCAGAACCGTGCAGATTTTACCCGTGCCCTGCCATGAACACACTTGTTGGCATCACCGATATAGATAACCACGGCCTGTCGGGCATTGAATATTTGTGTGACACGCAACTGTGTGGCAAAGCATCTTTGTATACGCTTGAACGTGATGCACGCTCTGGGCATTTTTATTTTAATAAAACAATCGCGACAAAAGGGCAGCCTGGTACGCCAGTGCACGTAACCATAGATAGTGACGTACAACGGCTTGCATATCATGAATTATTGTATTTCTTAGAAAAATTTAACGCCGCTGAAGGAGGCATTGTCATCCTTGATCCAACAACCGGTAATTTAATCTCATGTGTTTGCGTGCCAGATTTTGATGCAAACAACTTGCATGATATTAACCAAGAACACACAAAAAATTTACCATTTACCCAAGCTTATGAAATCGGCTCAATTATTAAAGTTTTTGCCGGCATGGCCGCGCTTGAAGAAGGACTGGTCACACCTGAGGAGCTTATTGACTGTGAAAACAAAACAACGACATCTATTGCTGGTATGAGCGTTAATACCGTTTCAGCACTTGGCATTGTACCATTTTCAGAAGTTATTCAAAAAACAAATAATATTGGTATTGCCAAAGTAGCCATGCGCGTGGGCACTAAACTGTATGATCACTACCAACGCTTGGGCTTTACGCGCAAAACTGCCATCGGGTTTCCTGGCGAACAGGCAGGATTTATCACCCCACCCACACAATGGTCAAAACGCTCAATTATTTCACTATCATTTGGTTATGAAATACAAACAACGATGGTACAGCTTGCACAAGCCTTTGGATTATTGGCAAATAATGGTATTCCCGTCACACTCCATTTGTTAAAAAACGACAAAAATCTCGCTCCTCAAAAACCAATTTACTGTGCACAAACAATCACACAAATGCGTGAAATTCTTACCAAAACTGTTGAAGCTGGCACGGCACATCGTGCACATATCAG
>CAYSPS010000002.1:41705-42405 GCA_964432975.1 uncultured Pseudomonadota bacterium
AGCGGTTATCATGTCATGGGAAAAACAGGAACCGCTAACATTGCTGAACATGGACACTACAATATTCAAAAAAATATTTTCACTTTTTGTGGAATTGTAGAAAAAGAGCAGTACAAGCGTGTTATTGTCGTGTATATCAAAGAGGTTGCGGCACCACGCAAACAACTCTATGCTTCAATGGTTGCTGCACCACTTTTTGAACGCGTTGCCGAAAATATTCTCATTCACGATAACGTAATTAGCCATTAATTTTCATCGCGTTTATCTTGTACACTACCAGATTTTTCGCGAACTTTTTCCACTAAATCTTTTACTTTTTCCGGGGTTGGTTGGTACAAATCTACAATATTTCCCCCTGGATCTTTGATACTTGCCATAACGCCATGAACTGCCTCAAAAGGTTCACGTACAAACGTGACACCACATGCTTTAAGGTCCTCATAGCATGCCCGCACATCAACAACTTCCAAAATGATCCCGGTGTGACGATCCGGCAATTGTTGGTCGGTTGGGCACAAACCTAATTTAACACCGCCTACGTTGAGTTCCGCCCATTTTCCTTTTAAGTGAAATGTTAACGGAAATCCCATTTTTTGATAAAATTCAACTGCCTGCTCAACATCAGATTCCATAAGAATGAGCATCCCAATTTTCATACCATGAATCTTGTGCGTCATGCAAAATCCTTCGTTTAGTAAAG
>CAYSPS010000002.1:42415-49619 GCA_964432975.1 uncultured Pseudomonadota bacterium
GCTTAACATGCTCAATAATTTTAACCTATCGATTTTTTGAAAAAAAATGGAAAAGAAGCTAAGCTAACAGCGATTATTGATCAACAGATTCTGCTCACATATGTTTCACACACCTGTTTTGGGATATGATGCATGATACGAAAAAATACTCGAGGTATGTTTATTTTTTGCTGCTTAGCAACTGCAACCATCTGTAAAGCAGATGAATCAGAAATTAATATTTTTGATGACCCGACGCTTGAGAGAAAAATCGCAAGCGCACCATCAAGCGCAACACCATCAGAATGCCTCAATTTTCTCTATGAATTACATATCAACCGCATTTTGGCATGTAATGCATACAACTACACTTACCCACTACCGCAACGCCAGATATTCACATACCCGGCACTCATGCAATATACGCCGGAAAATTCACTTTTCGGACTTAACTTTTTTTATCAACAAACAACCAATATTATTCCCTTATGCGCAGGAATAGCGGGTTACATTGGGCTATTTAATGGCGACTTTTTGCATATACTTAATGAAATAGATATCATACGTGAAACATGCAACGTAAATGCACCAGATATTATAAACATGCTGCAAAATGGACGCATTGAACAACGACGTGCGGGGTTCCTTTTCGATGTATTTAAGCGTGTCAAAAGGTTTTGTTTCGGCATTGAGTTGCCGTTGTACGTGGTGGCAAGAAATTACAACTTGCCGCTCGAAGATCAACACGAAATCAAATCTGCTATTGCTTTAATATGTGGTAACAATAGTGCACCGGTAAATGATTCTGCATATTATCGCTACGTTGTCGATTCACGACTTGGTATCGGTGACACGCGATTAACACTTGCAACATTTTTGGCAGATAAAGACCGTTACAACATGATTTTTGGTGCAAAACTCGTTATACCGACAGCAACAGTTTTTACCACCAGGCTTATCGGACAAAATTTTGCAAAACTTGTTGATGCACAATATTTGGATTTACAACAGTTGTGCAGTGAAATTCAAGAAGAGTGTGGCCAACAAAAAGCACAGGTTGTTGCAACCGCCTATGCGCCCAAAGCTCTTTACCAGGCAAACGCGATTCTACTCAACACAGATCTAGGCGAATCACACCGCTGGCATGCAGATATTTTTTTTGAACCAAATTTACGACTTAATGATCAAATACATCTTGCAACAAGTATACGTGTTGGTTGGACATTTCCTAAAACCGTTGTGCGCTATGTGCTTGATTGTGTAAATTCCGCAGATTTTGCCGATGATCTTTTTAATCCCGCGCTCTTTCCTCCTGATCAGAAAGAACAAATTTCAACTCAGCGACTTGAATTCTTGAGTGCACGCTTACAAGACTTTACTTTTCCGCCTGCATATGCGGTTAAGCTTGGTACACAACTTGATGCACAAATCAGTATTGGACCATGGATTAATTTCAATGACAATTGGAACATGTACATAGGGTACGATTACTGGCACAAACGTGCAGAATCATACTACAACTCGTACGCCTGCCAAACACGATTATTTCAAGCGTTCGGACACGCTTTTGACCGTGCATTGATTCCAGTAATTACAGAAAATCGTCTTACTTTCAAAGGATCATACAAAAAATTTAAAGACTCACACAACGTGATATGCGATTTTGGTGCTGATTTTCCGTTGGTATGCCACGGCATCGGCTCAACATACACCGGATTTCTTAAAGTAACATGGGAGTTTTAAGTATGAAGAATCAAAAAACACTAGGTCGACTTTTTATAGTTTGTTTGCTCAGCAATTACAGTTGCATGATTAATGCTGATTCAAAAATACGCCTTGAATCAAGCTTTGTGCGCGTTCTTGATGGTTGGCCAATTGACGGACGCACGTTATTTGATTGCGCATTTCTTATTAAAAAAATGCGCGAAATAAATTATGGCAAAGTCGTCAAACGACAACCGATAGACCGTGAAGGATTATATATATTTCGTGGTAAAAAATACGGCATCGCCGAACTTGCCAAATTAGAAAAGGAACTTGCGCAAGATCAAAAAGCGCAACAAGAACTACAGGCCATTTTGCACACCGTCAAAAATGAATTTAGCGTTTTAACAATGCCATTTGTAGATAAAATTAAAAATCATAAAACCCCTATACTCAAACTGATGCTTGAATCGTGCACCAAACGCGAAGTCCCAAATAGTTTCATGCTCAATTGGGCAGATACGCCAGGTGGTAAAGAAGCGGAATCCTTTGAACGACAAATGACAACACTGACGCAATTATCTCAATTTTTACACGAGCTGTGCAATTTTATGGAAGACCTCTTTTATAGCTGTCCAAAAGCACAAAAACAATTTTACGAAATACTCAAAAAAAATCGCGGCGAACGCGTTCTTGAATAATCATGAACGCTACCCAAGAACTTGCAGGAACCGTCGAGCGTATTATTTTTGAAAACCCAGAAACAGGTTTTGCAATTTTTGTACTTACTCAACACAATCAAAGTACCATTGTCAAAGCATGTTTACCGGCAATCAAAATTGGACAAGAAGTGCGCGCGCACGGGCAATGGGTGACTCATCCGAAATTTGGGCGACAATTCCAGGCTGACAGTTGCATGCTCACGATTCCGACAAGCGCTCACGGTATAAAACTTTATTTAGCTTCCGGTGCTCTTGCAGGTATTGGTCCAGTATATGCACAACGCATTGTTGAAACGTTTGGCGAACAAACACTCACCATTATCGATAAAGAACCACATAAGCTTGCGCGCATCACGGGCCTGGGTAAAAAAAGAATCCAAACCATTGTCGCAAGTTGGCAAAAACACAAAGATATCGCCAATATTATGGTTTTTCTGCAAGACAAGGGAATCAGCCCAGCTTATGCAGTCAAAATTTACAAACGATACGGCAACGCTGCAATAACAATCGTGCAAGAAAATCCCTATCGATTAGCACAAGACGTATGGGGCATTGGTTTTAAAATGGCAGACACGATTGCACAAAACAGCGGCATTGATCACCACGACCCAGCCCGTGTTAAAGCAGGAGTTGTTCATGTCATTCATGAGGCGCTGGGCAACGGACATTTATACGTATTACAAGAAACCTTATGGCAAAAAACCCTTGAACTTCTTGGCTTTGACCAAGAACAGAACACACGGGTGATTTCTGCGGTACAAGAATTGTGCGCACGTAACATTCTCATATTCACCACCTGTAATGAAACACATTTAATTGGCTTGCGCAGTGCATATCAGTGTGAACAACAAGTTGCCAACCGGCTGCGCACAATTTTGCACTATCAATCACGCCTCAAGTTTGATACAAATGCAATTTACACACAATTGCGCACGCAACAGGATCAAATCCAGTTGAATAATGACCAACAACGCGCAATTATTACGATGCTCACGCAAAAAATCACGATCGTCACCGGCGGCCCAGGAACCGGCAAAACAACGCTCGTGCAACAACTACTTAAATTTTTGGACCAGTATCAAGTGCGATATAAACTTGCAGCACCAACAGGACGCGCTGCCAAACGCTTACAAGAAAGCACACACCAATATGCACATACCATTCATCGTTTGCTAGAATTTGATCCAGCAACTGCACAGTTTAAGCACAATGAGTATCGTACGCTCGGTCTTGATGTGCTCATCGTTGATGAGGCATCCATGATTGATATTTTTCTGGCAGCAGCCCTGTTAAAAGCAGTACCAAATACAGCCCATATATTATTCATTGGTGACATCGATCAGTTGCCGCCTGTCGGCGCTGGAAATTTTTTGCGCGATCTTATCAAAAGCTGCACATGCACGTGTATACAATTAACAGAAATCTTTCGACAAGCATACAATAGTCTCATCACAACAAATGCGTACCGTATCAATAATGGCATATTTCTCAGCACACAATTACCAAATACACTGCGCGATTTTGTATGGATTCGTGAAGAAAATGCTCACAATATTTTCAAACATCTGAGCACCATTCAACAACGATTGGCGCCTCATGGAATTGCTTTTCATGAAACTGCCGTGTTGACTCCCATGAACCGTGGAATTAGCGGCACACAGCAGCTTAACAGATTTTTGCAACACCTCATCAACAAAACAGATGGTGCCCAAATTACGCATGGATTAACAACATTTAAAGAACATGATCGTGTCATGCAAATACGTAATAATTATGAAAAATTTGTATTTAACGGTGACGTTGGCATCATCAACCATATCGATCTTGAAAAACAAGAACTTATAGTTGCCTATCCCGAACAGCATGTGCTTTATAAATTCGCTGAACTTGACGAAATAGTGCTCGCCTATGCAACAACAATTCACAAAAGCCAAGGCTCTGAATATGCGGCAGTTATTGTTACATTATTTACACAACACTTTACATTATTGGCGCGCAATCTTTTATATACCGCACTGACACGAGCAAAAAAATTGTGTATCCTCATAGGACAACCCAAAGCAATTGCCATTGCTATCAAAAATAAAAAAAGTTCTGAGCGCATCACGCTTTTGGGTGATTTTTTGACCAAGGAATCTGTATGCAACACGCCACACGCTATTTCATGTACGCGATAGGCATAAGCCTGCCTGCCTTACCCGCATTAACCGCATGTCGCACCATCATGCTCAGTCCAGCAGGAGATGCAAATCACCCCGGACGCACGCTTGCTGATAGTTTTGAACGTGGTTTAACGCGACAGCTTGCAGAAGAAATAAAACGGCAACTTGAACAACAAGAACATGTGCGCATCATCATGTCGCACAATGTGGGCGAAAGCGCTTCACAAGAACAAAAAGCAAGCTTTGCCAACAGTTTAGATGTTGATCTGTATATTGCTCTTGGTGCATATAATGCGCAAAGTGCACATATTGACACATATTTTTATCAAACATTAACCAATTACCAACCAACAAGTAATCGCCTCGCGTTTTACCCATTTAAGGAAATGTCGCGTAAACAACCACGCTGTAGCTGCATCGTACCCGCAATATTGCACAAACAATTTGTTGTTAGCCCACTTCTTGGCATACCACTTCAAGCACTTGAGGGCATCAGTGCACCGGCATATTACATAGAAATTGGACTTTCAGCCCCACAAAATCTATCAGCATTTGTCGATGCATTATGCCGCACAATCCAGGAATTAATCAATGAAAACAATACATAAAAATATTGTGAGCAGTAGCATATTTTTTACGCTCATTGGTGTCGGTTACTATGCGTGGCAACAGGAATGGGTCATTTTAAATTATCCGTGTCATACAACATATAAAAACCGCAGCGATCAACTGACCAACAAACGCGTCATCATTTGGTATGCGTATGAAGACCAATTACACAAAGAAGCAACCGATGTCATTTGGTCTTCAATCAGACCAACTGAAAATGCACACCGTCTTGTACAACGCACGCTCAGCCTTTTGCAAGAAAATCATGTTATTAAAAAAAGCTCAGTAAGCATGGCACTCGCTCACTACACCGGCCAAGAACTCTTACTCTTCTTTGACCATGCCCCATTAACAAATGCCATGAGCGTTAAAACAAAGCTCATGATCATACAAAGTATACTCAAAACCCTGCATGAAAATAATATACCATTTAAAATGATACGCTTCTTTGTTGGTAACGAACCCATGTCAGATATGCATCTAGACTTTCAACAATCATGGCCCATTACCGGATTTGATACAACTAAAACATAAATTAAGTTGTCAAGCACAAAAAAAAATAGTTAACTGAAAAACAGCGTAAGTTACCTGAAATTTTTTATCAAAAGGACAGCAGTATGAATATTTGGAACTCTCTCAGCCCAGTTCAGCGCGGAATCGTTTACATCGTTGCCGGCAGCTTAGTCATGCTTGATGCGCTCAACATTTTAAGCACTACCGTACATTTTTTTGTACTCATTGCCGCGATCGGACTTATTATCTATGGCATCATGCTTACGCATATTATTGACTTAATTATGGGCAAGAAAAAGCTATAATTCTCGATTCAGTGTAACATCGTACGTTTGCACGGCGAACTTGATATTGTTTTTTGTAAATTCCTTGACCATTGCAAAGCGAATATCGCTTCGAATGTTCCATTGATCACCTACGTGCTGAAGACTTAAAAATGCACGCACTACCATCTCAAGTCCATTAATACCAAAGTGATTTAATCGAATAATTGGCGACGGATTTTTAAGTACGTCAGCGTTTTTGTCCAAAATTTCTAAAACAATACGCTTTACTTTCTCTGGATCAGAATCATAGGTTACGGCAAATTTAATGTCATCAAATGCGAAATACTGGCCAGCATAGTTCCAATTATACAAAACGGAGCGCGTTACCTGAGAATTTGGAATAATAATGTTATAACTATTTTTTTTACGCAAAATAACTGAACGTGGCGTAATTTTACGCACGAAACCAGTCTGGTCACTTTCAGAGCTCGTTAAACGAATATAATCACCAATTTTCACTGAACGTTCAACCAAAATAATAAAATATGCGATAAAATCATTAGCCGGCTCGCGAATCGCCCATGCAACACCGAATGCAAACAAACCAATGGCGACAGGAATCCAACCACCAAGCCCAATTTGCTGCAAACCAATAATTAAAATTAATGCAACGATAATATACGTACTAATACGTGAAACGGTGTTTTTAATACCAACATCAATTTGCAACAGTTGATAAATACGCGCAAGAACATAACGCGCAAACAATGATGCAATAAAAAATCCACCAAAAATAAAGGCTACAAAAACTCCTAACGAACCCAATGTAATTGGTGTCGTTTGTCCAGCAATTTCACCTGGCACACGTGCAATTTCAACATTGAAAAATTTAATAATACTTTCAAAACTCGTGCTGTAACCCCAAATTTTGGCTAACATGCCAATTGCCAGCAAAATCACAACAACAAAGCTGAGCACGATAAAAAGTGCATACCACGTTGTTGCATATGCGAAACGATCCCGAACCGTCTCATCACGAGTTTCAAAAAAGAGCATCGATGAATAATGCTTAAATACGTTTTGCAACAACCATAAGCCAGCGAACAAAAGTACCGTCAACAAAGAAGATTGAACAACAGTTGCAACCAATCTACTATACCCAACAAATGGGTCACTCATCACAATAAGTACAACAACTACCAAAAGCACCAAGGTGTAATAGCGCTCCAAATATTCGCGCACAAATCCC
>CAYSPS010000002.1:49683-62149 GCA_964432975.1 uncultured Pseudomonadota bacterium
GCAAGGCATCTAAAACAACATCTTTTGCCATGAGAAGCATGATGAGTGAAATACGCGTAATAATTGAGTACATTGCAAGAAGCAATGTTGGCAACTCAGAGTATCCATAACTGACGGCCAAAAATGCTTCTCGTACAAAATAAATAACGACGGTTACAAACACGAAGAAGCGCAGCACCCACATAAATCTCCGATAAAACGGATCTTCCATAAGTGCAACGTTATGCTCAGCATAATAACGAACACATGCACGAATCAAAAAGCAAACGTACACGATACTCAATAAATAAAACACCAGTTTAGTGCGACTCCCAACCCCAACAAGAGCATCAAAACGAATGAGATAAAAAAGGATTGACCATGCAAGAATGCCAAATAAATAGGTACGACAAAAATCAATGATTGTTGCAAAAAAATTGGTGACCAACTGCAAACCATGACTTTGGGCACCAGCACGCAAAAGCTTACTTACCAATGGCAAGCCAAAGAGTAATAGCACATATAAAAGCACGAGCGCCATAAGAACAAATAAAATATTCAAAAGCGCAAGCGGATCATGAAAAAGCAAACTAAACCATGTTATTACGTCAGTTACTGTTGCACGTGAAATTAAGTTCGCTATTTCTTCGAAGAAAAATCGTACATCGCTTACGGTACTTTTAACCCCTTCCCACGTAATAGCACTTGCAGTGCGCTGCCAAATCCCTTCAGCAGATTCGAGTTTATACAACATCATCTCAACACGATGGCGTAAATCACTCAACTGCGCACCGATACCGGCATAAACTTTTAATAACTGTCCATTAATATCAAGCTGCAAATCAACAGCCTTATCAGCATCATCCAAAGTTGGCAACAACTCTTTACGTACATAGTCAGGAACCCCACTTTCTTGCATTATTTGTTTAATGCGTGAATTTGCGCGTGTTTCAATGCTCATTAATTGCTCGGTCATTTTACGCTGATTAGCATAATTCGTAAGCGCCTGGTCAAATTCGGCACGTTTGCTCGCAAAATAGGTTAAGCGCTCTTGATGTACCGTATCATCACGCATAAGCGTACGTTGCACAATCGCCAACCATGTCTTTAGAATTTCAACATTAAGTTCAGCTGCAACCAATTGATATTTGAGCGCATCAGCCTGAGCCCGAAAGAGCATAAGTTCGCGTGCAATCGTATCTGCCATCTCAAATGCAGCGGCCGCTTTGTAACAACCGACAGCATCTGCTTCTGTCGCCGGATCAAAACGCCATTCTTGTAATTTTTGTGTATCTTTAATGGGTTGCTCAAGTGAATTATTAAGTTTTTCAAATTGCTTATTGGCAATCTCATATTGTGCATTCAGTGTTTGAATGTGCCCATCGATCCCAGCAAGTTTTTCATCAATTTCTCGTTTTTTTTCATCAACTGCAATTTGCGCCGCTTGAATATCAAGCGTATGTACCCACAAGCGCCGTTCAACTTGCGTAACGTCATGTTTGTAGACCGCAACCTTTGTGGTTGCAACGGTAGCATCAAGTTGCGCATTTTCACGGCGCACCGTTAACTCACGTTGCGCAAGCGCAGTACTTTCGGCATGTCGACGTACAATTTGAATTTCAAGATCCAGTAATTCACTTTTCTGCTCACGCTCTTGCGCATCCATTGGCTTTTTTGAGGCAAGAAATGCACGTCGCTCATCTTCTTTTCGTTGCGCATCACGCTCAAGTTGCGCAAGTAATTGCCCATTTTTCTGAAGCTCGTCATTCACATGCTTTTTATCACGAACAGCACGATCAAGCTCTTGTTGCGCACTCAATAATTGTGTTGCAGTTTGCTGAAACTCAGCAAACGTATATGAATCTTTATCTGGGATGCGCCCCGCATCAAACTGCGGGTTACTCAAAAAAAGCTTAAGATTTTCAATTGCCGCCTTAAGCGTTTGCACATATTGTTCATGATTCTTTTGTAAATCACCAAGCGCGTTAGAAAGTTCGGTCAGCAACGACTCTTTTTTGCGAATAAAGGAACGCTCACCTTCACTTTTTGCATGTATTTTTTTCTGTGCCAATATCTGTGATTGTGTTGCAATAAGCGCAATCTGCTTTTTTGTTTCTTCAACAGATGGTGCGACAGATAATGCTTGCGCCAAATCATCGTTGTAACGCTTGAGCGATTGCTCTTGCTCAGCATACTTACCAATAACGGATGATTTTCCATCAAAGCGTAAGAACTCGGGCAAAAAATGAGCCGCCTCAAGCCAAAAAATTGGAATAAAAATAAACAAAATACCACGCATTATTCTGCTCATTACTGATCAACCCTCGATAAAAAATTAATCGTTTTCAACAACCGACCGTACGGATGACTCTTAATACATTGATAGATAAAAATAACGAGCTCACTTGCCTGACGCCTTGTCAACCCCCTCTTTATAAGTGTATCACAAGGCTGTGTTAAAGACGAGCTCACTGACAACTGAGCCACTTCAACTGGATAGAGACCAATTGAAAAAAGTAGTTTAGCAACAAAAATTTTTTGTCGTTCATAATCAGTCGCAAAATCTTCAAAATGACCTAATAGGTATGAACCCAAAGAAAAAATTTCTGACTGTCCACTGCCAACGGGCAAAAAAAAGTAACAAAGCTCCAACACATGATGCAAAAAAAGCTGTGTAAAAGCAGTTTCATATGTCGGCATAGACAAAAGTTCAATATGACGAACAAAACGATCTGGTTCTTCTGGCAACTCATATCCAATCATAGCACCAATGCACGCATAACCTGCGCCTTGCCAACGATGAGGAATCAAACTAATATGACCAGCGTGTTCATCGAGCACCGAAATTCGCAATCGATGTGGAAAATGTTTTTTTAAAATTATGCCGCGAGAATGCACAGCATGCCCCAAACAAAGAAATCACAATATACTATTTCGTAACTTAGTTAACGATAGATTCACACAAAAAGCAATGCTTGCAGAAACCCCAATCAAGATCATAAACGAAATATTATTGTGACACGCTTTAAAGAGCTTCAGGAACGCAACCGCGAAAAGCGCACATCCATTTGACATGTTCGGCCATATGGTTAACATTGAGATTAATATTTTCTGTAAAACTATTGACAGAGGAGTTTTATGTACAAGAAATCAGTCAAGTCACTTGCACTCATAAGCGCGTTTGTATCAACAAACATGCTTTTGTGCATGCAAGACCAGATCAAAATAGAGGCTCAAAAGAGAGGCGTGGCTTTTGCTCAAGCACAAAAAGCACGGCAAGAAGCATGGAACAACATGACAACTGCGCAACAGAGAGAGGCGCTTCGTCAACTGTGGGAAGACCCTGAATATCAAGCGGCACAAGCCGTCTATAAAAAAGAGCGGGCTGAATACGAAAAACGTAATCAAGCATGGGTAATTCTTTCCAAACGTTTAAGCCAACTCAAGCGCACAGGACAAGAATTTCGTTTTTCGTCAAACCCTTGGCCTACGCTCGTTGAACCAACAAGCGAAGAGTTTGAAAATCTTCGCACGGCAGAACAGGCAGCACGAGAACAACAAGAAAAAGCTTGGGATTCTAGTCAAAATGCGCAAGCACAGTACGAGGCAATTGCACAGAAGAAGGTTCCAACAACAAAACGTTGGGCAAACCAGCCTATGTTGTATCTTGTTCAGAGTTATTTACTTACTCCATATATGCTCGACAGCAGCACCACTGAGATAATCAAGGAATTCGTGCGACCAAACATGGCTCCCGTAGAACAATATTGCGCACAAGAACTTACAAAAATTATGGAAGCTGAAAAAAATCGCCCAAGCGATCCAGCTTTAGAACAAGAATGGGCACAAAATATCGCCAAAATGCGCTTAGACTTATATCTGACTCTTGAAAGCTTTTTAGACGCCTTTAAAGATGAAGACCCCTCTAATTAAACTCTTTCCAATCTCAAGGATTTTGTATGTTCAAGAAAACTTTTCTATCGCTTGCGATCATCAGTACATTTGTAAACATGCCTGTTATAATCGGCATGCAAAAAAGAGTTCAAAATCGCACGGGACACTGGATCGCCAACCATCCTGATGCCGTCACGGCTCTTTTAACCTTTGCTGGCGCCGGCTTAGGGGTATTGAGTCGGCATGAGACCATTGCGCGCACGTTAATAAGTGCTGCTGGTGGTAGCGTTCTCGGTCTTTATGTTGCCTTAGCACTTAAAGATACGGGCCATGGCGGAAAACTATTGCCGCGCAATGCAAGCGAAACAGGTAATGATATTGTACATGCCTTTAGACTCGGCGGCGCATGCTTACTCATATTAGGGGCTACCGCGCTCAGCAGATCTTGTCATGGAAAAATTCTTGGCACTTTTATGGGAATAAGTGGGGCACTTGCGGGTTTACAAGCCTCAGCAGTTGCGATTGATAAAGCGCAAGAACACATTTTTTGGATGGAAAAATTTGGCAAACCTGCAGAAAGCACCACAGACATGCAAAAATCCATTCCAGCAGAACCAACCAGACAAAACGAACAGTTCAAATAACCAATTTTTATTTGAAAATATTTGCTCAGAGGGCGAGCTTACTTCGCCCTCTCTTTGTAAAAACAAAAATGACATATAGTTATATACGCATTGACTTTTTTGTAAAAAAATTCAAAATTATACTTTAAGGTTATTTTAAATTATTTCAAAAAAAGGGTTTTTATGTTCAAAAAAATCATCTTATCATTCGCGCTTATAAGCGCATTAACCTGCCAAAATGCACTGGGAATGAATGGTGACCAACCACAACCTTCACGCACTGAGCTCGTTGTAGGCACCGGACTCGCGTTGTCCACCATCGCCGCAATGGCTGGTACCGTATATTATTTAGGCGTAATTGATAACAGGACGCGTCAGGCTCGGGAGCAGCGCAAATCGACCTTTCAGGCCACGCTCACAAAAATGCTTGCCGAGAGCAAAAACAGTATCGGGCTTGTCCCGGCAACACTTCTTGCCGCAACCATACGAACAAGAGGCGAAAAAAGTTAAACAAAAAATTTAAACCAAAAAACAATTATCGCTACGTTTAATAAAAAGAAGTGAAGGCATGTAACGAACGTTACATGCCTTCACTTCTTTTTAAATATTATTTATTTTGGTATACATGCTATGCAAAACTAAAAGCCGGAGGGTTTTTTTCATGAAGCGCTTATGGTCAATTGCATGGTTATTATTTGTTTGGGCGATATGCGCAATACCGCCAAAAGTAACGGTCGTCATCGTTATTGATCAGTTTGCTGCACATTATGTACCAAAATTAAGCCAATATTGGCATTATGGTCTGCATACACTCCTACAAAAAGGCACCTATTTTGAAAATGCCTACCAACCGCACGGTATCCCTGCAACGGCTGTCGGGCACACGGGACTGGCAACGGGAGTACTACCCAACGTGCATGGTATCATTGACAATGCTTGGTATCTGCCCGATGGCACCAAAGTATCTGCTTATACAACGCCAACAAGTTTTGCACTTGTGCCTACTATTAATAAAAAATTTTTAGCCGAAAATATTCATAACAGCGCAATTGCTTTGTCTTTTAAAGAACGCGCTGCACGTGGTATGGCGGGCCAAGACATTCCAGCAATATGGTTTAATGACCCCACGGAAAAATTTACCACGAGCAAACACTCGCCACTTATTGATCGCATACTTGAAACAATAAATAATGCACCCCTTCTCAAGCCACATAAATTGATTTGGAAACTTGCTTATACCGATCAATCATATTATGCATTTAAACATATTAAAAACTATGCATATGCCAGTGAAGCAAGTCTCATGCCCCGATCGCGCAAAAAACAAAAGACAGAATTTTTGTCAGATCTTGAAAAAATGCCATACATCAACCAACTTTTACTCACTATTGCACGTGAGTTTATTGCGCAATCTCTGCCAACAAGCGACGGGGGAGCACTTTTAGTTTGGATCAGCTTAAGTAGCTTAGACAAACTCGGCCATGTATTTGGACCAGAAAGTCTTGAAGCTATTGATACTTTGTATCATCTGGATCAGATGATCGGTACATTCATGACCAACGTTGCACATGATGTGCCAACAGAAAAAACATTGTATATACTCACGGCCGATCATGGAGTAATGCCAATTCCAGAATTATCAACAAAAAATGACACAACCATAACACGCATTTTGCGCTCTAAACTGAGTAAAAAAGTAGAACATGTTATTGCGCATGAATATAATATCGCATCAATTTTTAAGATTTTTGATCCACCATTTATTATATTAAATCATGACGAGCTGAAACTTTTTTCGGCACAAAAACAGCAGGAAATCGTTAACCGCGTTATTGAAATACTTGAAAAGCAACCTGGCATAACCGCCGTACACCGACCTCAAGAACTTGTGCAAAAAAATTTTACATCAGGTAGTGCAACAGAATTTTTAAAAAATCACGTATTTAAAAATAGATCTGGTGACCTGCTGATTGAGTTTGCGTCACACACGTATCCATCAAAATATGCCACCGGAACTGGCCATAACACGCCAGATCCAAACAACACGCATGTGCCACTTGCATTTTATCAGCCAGGAACATTTGCACAGCAAACAATTACACAACGCGCATATATTCCACAAGTGGCGTCAACCCTTCAAAACATTCTCACGCATACGCAGGCGCAACCTCAAATGCTTGCACCACTGCCAACAGCCATCTAACTTTGTACTGCAGTTAAAAATTGTGTAACTTTGGCACGCAAATCATCAGTGTCTATATAGCCAATTTCTTTGCTTATTATGTGACCATCTTTCATAAAAATAAGGGTTGGAATTGATGTGATGCCAAATTTTATTGCCAAATCACGTGCATGATCAACATTGAGCTCAAAAAAATCAACGTGCGCATGAAAATCTTTTGCAATTTCGTGAAAAATTGGCGTCAATTGCACACACGGTCCACACCACACCGCATATGCTTTAATAACCACCGGACGCTTGTTGTTGGTTATATTTGTCTCAAAATTTTCTGGTGTCAATTCTTTGATCATCATGATTCCTTCGATTCAAAACTTGCAATGAAAGCGGCCGTTGCTCATTTTAGCAAAAAATGGTATACTTGATAATAGTAAAATTTATTTTTCAAAAGGAGCTTTTTTATGATGTATTCCGAATATCCTGCCGAAAGTTCTGGCACGCTCTTGCGTCGTGTATTTGGTTGGATGACACTTGGCCTTGCACTCACCGGACTTACTGCATGGACGGTTAGTTTGGTGCCACAAGTACGGTATATCATTGCGAACAAGCCACTCGTTGTTTTCTTGCTCTTTTTGCTCCAGCTTGGTTTGGTCATGTACTTGAGCATGGGACTTAGCCGTATGTCAAAAGAAACAGCGATTACCACATATGTGTTGTATTCGCTGGTAACAGGATTAACCCTCTCAACACTTATTCTATTTTTCACGTTTGCATCACTTGCAACAACATTTTTTGTCTGCGCTGGCATGTTTGGCGCCATGACAATGTATGCCCTAATTACCAAAAGTGATTTAAGCGGACTGGGCTCATTTCTATTAATGGCTGTCGTCGGTCTGATTATTGCCGGATTAATTAATTTCTTCTTGCGCAGTCCATCACTTGATTTTGCGCTTTCGGTCTTTGGCGTTATCGTATTTACTTTGTTTACCGCTTATGACGTACAAATGATCAGACGACTTGGTATGTATATGTTAGATGATGGTCAACAAATGACCAAAGTTTCTATTATTTGCGCGCTGCGTCTGTATCTGGACTTTCTGAACTTATTCTTGTACTTACTCAATTTCTTCGGACAAAAGAAAGACTAACGCCTCTCAAGCGATTATTTAAAAAAGACAGCTCTGATCAAAATTGCTCCGGCTAAAGCAAACAGTATAACACCGGCTATGTGATTAATTGTCAGACTAGAACGTAACCCAAAACGTGCTTGAGCCCAATCTGCCGCATGTATCAATAATAGCCACCACAAAAGCTCACCGATGAGCAAGCCAATAACGATAAGTACGTTATGCACACCATATGTAGCAGGAATTGCGACGTGCAACGCAGAAAGTAATGTTGTCATTAAAAACAACGTTGCAGGATTTAAGAGCGCCAGAAAAAATCCCAAAGAAAAATCGTCGATTAACGACACTGTTTTACTGGAGACAATTCGTGGCACATGTTTTCTGCGCAGCATACGAAAAGACATCACAAATAAAATCGTCGCAGCGCCAACTTGAAGATATAATTGATGTTTAAATAAAAATTCAGCAATAAAGGCCATTCCTGCACCAGCAATCGTTGCATAAAACACGTCAGCCGTCATACTTCCCAAACCAGTCACCAGTGCTTTCTTTTTTCCAGCATTAATTACTTTGCGCGTAACCACAATGCTGAGCGGCCCAATAGGCAAGCACATTGCAAAACCAGCAGTAATACTTTTAACAAAGGTTAATAACTCGGCAATGACCGTCATAATCCCCCCTTTTCAAAGTATCAAAAATTTTAAATAATTGGCAATAATTGAAAGCTAAAAACTTGACCACGTCAAAAGAAAAGACCACCGGTAAAAGCACCAGTGGTCTTGAAATAGCCGTTATTATTAATTTATTATTAATTAGGCTGCTTCTTTAAATATCT
The DNA here is from genome assembly GCA_964432975.1 of uncultured Pseudomonadota bacterium. GTDB lineage: Bacteria > Babelota > Babeliae > Babelales > UBA12409 > CAYSPS01. The sequence goes on from CAYSPS010000002.1 coordinate 58,321, forward strand.
CTTCTAGAGAAATTTCCTCAGCAGCTCCAGTTTGTTCAGGAACCTCTACAGCTGCCCTCTTCTTGCTTGCCACTCCTTTGAAAGCATCAGGAATTGGTTCTCTTGAGCCCAGAAACACGGAGTAATAAAGATCTTTGGCATTCTTCCTATTATTTGGATAATATTCCCCCAAATCCAAATCTACAAAATATGCCCATGAACCTTTACCAAACTTTTCTGAACACTTTTGCGCAAGATCTATGAACTTCAGTGTTGTCTTTTTGTTAACGGTAAAATCGATTACCGAATATTCAAACGGATTACTGTATGACAATGGTTCCCTCCCTGCACAACCAATATTGAAAATGACATCGCCGTCTGGACGATTATGCAACTGAAGAAACAATCTCACCTCTCCATTAGACTTCAAGGCAAATACCATAAGCGTAAAACACGGCACAAGAACAAATATTAACTTCTTCATAAAAGATCTCCCTTATTTAAAAATTCACTCCAAATATCTGAAATCACCGATTCTATCGGCCACTACAATCGATAACCAGCTGATATTCAGTCAACCACCCCCCTTTTTTATGAATATCACTTTTTAACATCTCTTTGAACGTAACACACATTAATTACAAATAGCAACATTTTTTGAAAAAATTTTTATATAACCCGTATTGCTAATGCCAATATTAGTAAAAAATTAAAAAACACCTAAGCTCAAGCAAAAAGGTTAAAAATATGATCACCATTAAAAACACACAAAAGAACATAAAAATCCCCGTTTCTTTTGTTCGTACATACATGCAAAAAGCACTCAGCTTACTTGGGTATCCAACATTTGATGTCGGTATTTGGTTTACCACAAACCGAACAATGAAAATTTTGAATAAAAAATATCGCCACAAAAACACGGCAACCGACATTTTGTCATTCGCCTATCATGCACATCATGATCCAACACAACGTATTTGTGCGCATATTCCTGAGGATAAAAATTTAGGAGATTTAATAATTTCAGCAGAATTGGTCAACAAAGCTGCGCAAGAACAAGAAGTTTCTTTTCAAATGCATTTAAAAACCATCTTATTACACGGGCTTTGCCATTTACTCGGACACGATCATAATACACAACAGGATTTTAAGCGCATGCAAGCACTAGAACAAAAACTCTCTCGTACATTAGAAGCTAAAGCCAACAGAGAAACCAAATTTATCAAGTAAAATGGATTGGCGCCCTTTGAAATCATGTTGATAAAAAAAGCCTATGCGTGGAACAAAAGCCGAATCGCTGGCAAAATCAAAGCCCCAGTCGTAACGTGCGTCAACCATAACGGTGTGAATCGTCCATGGGCACAACATAGCTGACGCTTGCGCAATTGCAGTGACATAATCATTACCACAAATTGAAATCGTGCTTGCCCCTTGTTTTTGATACATGTAGCCAACATCAAAAGAAAATCCACGAATGATGTTATACGCACCAACATACAAATGATACCTTTGTAAAAATCCCCAATCAATCAAGGTATTTGCACGTGCCAACAGTAAAAGTTCTGATTGATTATTGTCAGTTTTAATACGCCGCGTACGAGCATTACCAACAAGTTGTATAAAATCAGCTTCAACACCACCAACAAGATGATGCTTCCAAGTCAAACGCAAACGACCCCCAAAAAGTAGTCCTGGTGCACCATCATAGCCAAATGGGATTGAAAATAATTTTGTTGTATCGACCCGACGCCCCGTTGGCAAAGAAAAACCTCCAAATGCAGAAAGCCTCACATCTGTAAGTATTGGTTTTGATTGCTCAAAGTTGCGGTCCCAAGCAAGTAAAACATAGGTATCACCAATACCAATCCGCTTCCATCCAGAATAGCTATCAAGACACCCCAAGCGCCACGTCACACTGGCTAATTGATTCGTCAGTAAATCCTTAGTCAAATAATCTTGCTCACTTATTAATTGCGTACAATCTTGCCAAGACACGTTAGAAAGTCTCATGCGCACAAATGGTAAATATAATCCAACATATAAATTATGAATTAACCAATAACGTGCACCAATGCCAAATTCGGTCATATGAAATGAGGCATATGGAATCATATGCCCACGCACACCATCATCAGATACGCCATTCAATTGAATTGCATATTGACCGATTTCAGAAGCTGGATCAAAACCACGCACCATGGCTAATGTATTTTGATCACAGTTGTAAATCTGCAATACGTCACACAATTTTGTATGATCCCAGCGCACCCCCTTTTCTTTAAAAGAATTCGCAGCATATGCCGTTATCTCAAAGACGCCCGGCTCTTGTGGTTCACCCCACAAAAATGAATCATAGGGTTTGATCGTATTAAGCGCAAAAAACGATGCCTGTTCAACACAAAACAAACTCACGAGCAAGCTGAGCAAAATAAGAGAGTGTTTACCAAACATCGTGCCAATCCTTTATCAAGTTACTCATTAACGTGCATGCCAAAATTACCGTACACAAGCCATGCTCCAGAAGCATCTGAGCGCAATGGCGCGCTCATAATACAATTACTCGTTACGCCTGTCGAAACAGCAGTGCTGTTGTTTGTTGGAAAATGCGTAAGCGCTACACGCAAATATGGCGGCAATACATACAATGCAAGTGTGCGATGCGTGTCCACAGCACGCACAGCAAAACGCAGAGCGCCATCATCAGTATAACCGCCACGTAACTGACCAAAACTGGCAAAGTACGTTAATAAACCTTTTTTATATAAATCACCAATCATTTGTACACTTGTATCGGTAACACTTGCCTCTTCTTTAATATACAGACGATAAAAGCATGCTTGCTCATAACCATGGTATGCAACAAGTGCAAAGACTTGCGCACCACTCGCAAAACTTGTTAGCGTATCACTCGTTGAACCAGCAAAACTCAAACTATAAATAGGCCCGGGTGATTCATTCAACACATATGGTACCCATAACGTTGGGCTATGAGAAATACTACAGCCATTAGCAATGCGAAAGAGCCCGTTATTAGTAGCCAATAACGCAAAATTATTACCAATTAAAACATCAGAAAAACTTCCATAAGTTCCCAAATTTAATTGTTGTGTCGCAGCAACAACAGTGTGCTGAACGACACCAGATACAAATGTTGCCGGATTAATGCTCACGCGATCAAGGCCACTTTGCGTCAGCACATAAAGATAATCACCAGCTCCTACAAGCTTTTTTACATACTTATAGTTACCGATAAGTTTGAATGTGAATCCAGTCGGCATACTTGTCGGCGCAAAACCCTGGCCGTTGGCATCTGATAACACAGCTACACCATTAACACCACCAACAGCAATCCAGGAACGACTACTATTGCCAAATACGGTTACAGCTGTTGGCGGACCAATGCGCTCAAGCATCCCACCGCTTACGGTAAACACGCGTCCGGAGCCACTTGGAAATGTACCATTGGTGCCATGCGCAATATGGTCAGCAAAATCACCAACATAGGGTTTAATCGTACCGATAACACCGTTAGTATCACCAGTTTTTGCAAGTGCAAAAAGACCATTGCCCGCTGCCAATAAAATTGTCGTATTGTTAATACCCGAGTGCGGCATACTTTGAGTATTTAATTGTGAATCCAATGCACTGAACGCCTGTATTCCCCCTTTACTTGCCGGAAAAAACTGCGCAAAAATATTAATTAACCCAACAGAGGAATCGCTCGTGGTACCTCCCAATAACCCATCTTTTGCATCGAGTCCCCACACCGTCTTTTTTACATTATTTACGACACCAGAACCATTTTCACTGACAAACCAAAAATTACCATTCGTCCGGTCAATAAATGCAG
>CAYSPS010000002.1:62159-71048 GCA_964432975.1 uncultured Pseudomonadota bacterium
GAGCAAGCTCTGCATTTCCGCTTACTCGAGTCCATGGAGTCCAGGCGACAATGCGTCCATAATTATCAAAAATGGCACGTGATTGAAATACGCCTGGTTGCTGACCAGGAGCAGCATAATCATACGGAACACTTACATAAACAGCATCCCCGGCAACCTGAATATCGCCAATCAAACGGGGTGAACCACTTGACGTAATAATAGGCAAAGCTCCAGCCCCAACCAATGCAGCTGCATTAGCCAGTGTATACAACTGAGATGCGGTAGTTGCAGCACTCGTAAACGAACGCCACAAAAAGCGATTATCCCCGGTTACATTGTACGTTGTTACTGGCGCCACCGCCACATTTGCTGCTGTTCCATGTGCGGCATCAGTACGCCAATTACTTGAATTTCGATTATCAATCAACGGAATAGCACACACATAGTTAGCAACATCGCCCATAACACCATTTCCGCCATTCACAATCAAATACGAAAGCCCAGTACTTGTATGCATCGTGCGTACTTTATGGATTGACGCCGTTCCCCCATTCGCGGCACCAATTAAACGATCATTTGAAGTTATTGCACCATCCGCAACAATTTTTTCAAAATGCAGCGCGCCAGTCTCATTCACGCGACCAACAACAAGAGCTCGAGCACCGTTTGAAGCACCGGCTGCTGCCGTAACCTGTAATGCTATATAAAGACACTGCAACGTGCTGTCCCAGTAAAAATCAAGCGGCGAACCAGCGACGATTGTTGGATCACTTGAACCAACTTTAATCACTGTAGATGATCGATTAAGGGCAACCGCTTTATTACCAACAGCACCGGTATTAGCATTTAACATGCACAAGGTATAACCATATCCTTGTACAACAGAGCCAGTTCTTGTAAATTGCGCCATGCAAACGCCACTGTTGCCAGAACCAAAAGTCGATGAACCATTTTCCGTAACAGCACCAAATGCAACATCGGGACTACCTGTCGCACTCAAAGCCGCCGAAGTCAAAGCAACAATGCTTCCAGCTGTTGCACCAGAAGCATCAGCAGGAACCGCACTTGAAACCAACTTCACGGCCGTTTGTGTTGGCTTTGTTTTATCAACAAGCGTTACTTCAGGAAATGAATAAATTTTTTCAGTTTGCAGTACGCCGCCTTCATCTACCACAACAAACGGCACATTTATTTGTACGGGTGGTGCAGACACATGTGAGGCTAAAAATTTAATTTTTTTACCCGTCAAAGGATTTGCCTGATCTTTAACGCCATTAAGCGTCACCCTGCTGATCCCAATAGGAATAAATTGCGCCGCAATAGAAGAATATTGTGCGACAGAAAAAATATTGCCACTCACCGCAGTAGCCGCACCAGTCGTAAAATGCGAAATGCCGCTTACATCAGATGTTGCGATAACCGGCCCAATTGCAAAACTAAATGTTGAGGTAGTTCCATTATCACCGGTAAGAAGCGTTGCCGATTGCATACTCTGCATCAATAAAAAAAGTATCCAACATGCGCTCATACGGCTTATTTTTTGAAACTTTACGCGTAGAAGAAATCCGGTACGTCGCGCGAAATGCTTACGCATATTCAAATCTCACATATTGATCATCAATTGGTCTTTAGAAGAACGATGTATAGTGTATCCAACTTTACAGATAATGCAAAAGCGCTACGCTTATTATGGTTCACTCTGAATAATTTCAAAAATATTTTCCTTAAAACTTGCATAGAAAAAATTATGAGTCATGCAAAAATTTGTTCGGCAACAACCATTGGCGTTCATGCACGCGCGGTACACGTTGAAGTTGATGTAGCGCTTGGGCTCATTAATTTTTATATTGTCGGATTACCAGATACGGCCATCAAAGAAAGTCGTCAGCGCATTAGCGCAGCACTTAAAAACTGTGGCGTTAAATTACCTGATCGTAAAATAACGGTTAATTTAGCACCCGCCGATTTAAAAAAAGAAGGTACTCTTTTTGATGTTCCTATCACGATTGGCATTTTACAGGCGCTTGGACTTGTAACACTTGATGAATCATGGATCAGCCAAACAATTATGATTGGGGAATTATCACTTGATGGCACCATTCGTACCGTTAATGGTGCCCTCGCAATTGCATATGATGCACACGAAATGTTGCAAAAAAAACGCATCATCGTACCAAAAGAAAATGCACTCGAAGCAGCCCTCATCAATTCTCTTGAAGTTATAGGCGTTTCACATTTAACCGAACTCATTGCCTTCTTGCGCAACGAACGCACTATTACGCCAACAAAAAATACGCTTGAACTACCATCAACCGTACAAGATCTGGATTTTTCTCACGTCAAGGGCCAGCAGCAAGCAAAACGTGCATTGCAAATAGCCGCTGCGGGACATCATAACATTTTGTTTGTCGGCGCACCGGGCGCAGGAAAAACCATGCTTGCCCAACGATTGCCAACGATTATGCCACCGCTCACCACAAGTGAAGCCATTGAAACAAGCAAAATTTATTCAATTTCTGGAAAACTTTCACGACAGGTGCTCTATGCAAATCGACCATTTCGAGCACCACATCATAGCATTTCACAGGCTGGTCTGGTTGGCGGCGGTACATATCCACAACCAGGCGAGGTGAGCCTTGCACATCATGGCATACTTTTTCTGGACGAGCTTACCGAATTTAAACGCGGGGCGCTGGAGGCACTCCGACAACCGCTTGAAGAACATCGTGTCTGCATTGCGCGCGCCAATCATAGCATTACATTTCCGGCAAAATTTTTACTCGTTGGTGCACTCAACCCATGCCCTTGTGGATTTTTTGGCGATCAACGACGTTCATGCACATGTACACCACAAGACATTCAAAAATATTTACAAAAACTATCAGGACCATTGTTGGATCGCATCGATCTACAAATTCATATTCCATCTCTTGCATATGATACAATGAAACAAGCACCAAGTAACTACACATCAGCAGATTTAGTACACCCAGTACAACACGCGCGCATGCGCCAAGAAAAACGGCTCGGGCATGGACGCACCAACAGTGGCATGCATTCCCACGAAATTGAATGCCATTGTCATTTAAATCCAGAGGCAGAACATACCATAAAAATAGCTTTTGAACGGCTCCGTCTAAGCATGCGCGGGTATCATAAAATTTTAAAAATTGCGCGCACCATTGCCGATCTTCATGATGAAGAAGATATTCAGCAGCCCCATATTCATGAAGCGCTTATGTACCGCAGCCTTGAGCATACGCTTAAAACACTATAACGTGCATTGATCAGCACAGTTTTCTCGCTATACTTAATGGTGTCTTACTAAGGCAGGAAACAATCGTGCATACCCTCCGTGCAGAAAATCTCAAGAAAGTATATCGACAGGGATCTAACACGCTTTTGGTGCTCAATGGCATTAATTATGTGTTTGAAAGCAATAAACGATATGCCATTACGGGAATTTCTGGCACTGGCAAATCTACCTTTATGCATATACTCGCCGGCATTGATACACCAACAGAAGGGACGGTTTTTTTTGATAAAGACCCCTTAAATACACAGACAGAAAAACAACGGGAACATTTTCGCAACAAAAAAATAGGACTTGTGTTTCAAGAGTCTTACCTTATCAGTGAATTGACCGTTGCTGAAAATGTTATGCTCGCTGGACTTATCGCTCATCAATCGCATGCGCAGGCGTATAAACGTGCTCTTGATCTTTTAAAATACGTTGGATTGGAACAAAAGGCTTCGCATCATCCAAAAACTCTTTCTGGTGGACAACAACAAAAAATTGCTGTGCTGCGTGCGCTTTTTAATGAACCAAGTTTTCTGCTTGCTGATGAACCTACAGGCAGCCTTGATCGAGAAAATGCACAAGCTATTTTCCAATTGCTCCAAAGTGCACATCAACAAGGAACTGGCCTTATCATAAGTTCTCATGATCCAGACATCATAAACCAAGTAGATGAGCATCTTGTTTTAACGCAGGGATTGATGAAACAACAATCATAACCAACACAAAAGGTTTTTTTCATGAGCTCGGTCAAACGTTCAATTTTGCAAAAAACAGTACAATTTGGGACTGCAACATTTTTAAGCCGCATACTTGGTTTAGTCCGAGAAATTTTACAAGCACGACTCCTTGGCGTTAGTGCAATTTCTGATGCATTTGTTGCGGCATTTAAAATTCCAAATTCTTTACGCAAAATTTTTGCAGAGGGTGCACTTACCGGTGCATTTGTTCCAACGATTGTCAGCATTCTTAAGCGCGATGGGAAAAAGAGCGTTAATGATCTCATGAGCGTTTCTTTTATTGTGTTTGAAGGAACATTGCTTGCCCTCTGTTTGTTGATTTTTTTCAACCCACACACAACGGTCAAACTCATTGTTTTCGGCTTTTCTGATGAAAAAATAGCTTACGCTGTGCCTTTTCTACGCATCCTTATAGCGTTTATTCTTTTTATATCAAGCAGCGCACTGCTCAGTTGTGCATTACAAGCGGTAAATCATTTTTTTGTACCAGCATTTTCACAAGTCGTGCTCAACATTTTTTTTATTACGGGCATTACCGTTTGTCTGATTTTCGGTGTTTCGCTGAATTACTTGTGCGGATTTATTATTGCCGGAAGCGTGTGTGCATTTTTAATGCACTTGATTGCGTACCTGCACTATAACTTCTCGTTTGGATCGATTAACCCACAGGCATGGCGCAATTTTCGTGGACTGGTAAACAAATTTATACCATCGATGTTTGGTATGAGTGTTGTTGAGATCAACTTATTTGTCGATTCAACGCTCGCGTCATTTTTACCAACTGGCGCATATACGTTGCTTTATCTGGGATCTCGCTTAATGCAAATTCCTCTTGGCGTGTTTGGTGTTGCATTTTCATCAATTTTGTTGCCACATTTTTCACGCGTGAGTTTATATGCACCAAAAAGACTTGGTTTCTACATTTTAGAAGCAGCAAAATTAGTGCTGTGGGTAACGGTACCTGCAACACTCTTTATGGCACTTTTTTCGCAAAAAATTTTCATTACTCTCTTTGTGTCGAGTAAATTCGCCATAACGCGTGTACCTGAAGCAAGTTATATTCTCATTGCCGCGCTTTTAGGACTTTTCTTTTTTTCGATCAACAAAATTTTGCTTAATATTTTTTATTCGCTCCATGATACACATGCCCCAACAATCACATCAATTGCATTCACAATTTTTAATATCAGCGCCAGTTTAGTATTCATGCAATTCATAGGTGCGGCTGGTCTTGCACTTGGCACATCACTGGCTGGTATCGTACAAACTATTGCTTTGATATATTATTTGCGCAAAAAATATCATTTTACGCTCTATGCATCGTATTTTTTTGATTTTGCCTGGCATTATGCAGCACAGCTCACAATCGTTTTTCCTGCATTTTTACTTTTACACTGGCTTTTAGCCAATGCAATTGCAGCATATCTGCCAACTATGAGCACATTTCTTCTGACAAAAGCCGGATTTTGGCTTTGGACCTTCCCACTCATGGGGGGTGTATTTATCGTGCTCTATGTAACCCGAACATTATTTGGCCTACGCGCACACTTTTTAGATTAACACGCGAGCCACGGACGCATAATCAGCCCCATCTTCTGATAAGTTCTGGGCTACCTGTAAGGATTTCATCAAGAAACGCTTTTACGCCACCGTTACGTGCCTGACTATAAAGTTTTTGCAAAATAGCTATTGCCTCATCATAGTTCTCATCAGAAAGCGCCGTAAATAAGCGCGATGTCTCTTGATTGAGATGTTCTGCTTCAGGCGTAAGAGGCTCATCGGCAGGCCCGGCTTGTCGTAATCGTTGACTTGCAAGCTCTTCGCGCGCCCGTTCTGCCCCAGCTGCACGCGCTTGCGTTACATCTTGGCGCCAGAGTGGCTCAACCCATCCAAGTGCTTTTTCATAGGCACGTTTAAGATCTGTTAATTCTTCTTCGGTCCACCACGTCATTCGCCCAATTTCTGAATAATAGTCAGCATGTGGATCGCACACACCAAATCGTCCTGAGCGTGGCAAGTGGCCAGCACCTTCGGCGCGTTGCTCCTCATTGATACGTTGCCAGGCGGCACACAAATTAATAAAATCGTAATATTCGATTCCATTATCAGAATTTATTTCAATCTGCCGACCGTTCTGCACAACCTGACGTTTCGATACGTCAATCCAATGGCCATTATGAAAAATAAAATCAGCTTGTGGCATATCAGACCAGCGATTCTCTGGCACATTATTTCGCAATGCATGCAAAAGATTTGCCATCTGGCTATAAGGAACTAATTCAAAAGTTCCTTGCGGCGTCCTGTCGAAAATAAAAATTTGATTAATTGGACGATTGGTAAGCGGATCCTTAAAAGTTTTTGCACGAACAAGCGCACGAGCCAAACCTGTCTCTTCATAAATCTGTGGATCTGTACCAACAGGAAAAACAACAGCAATGCGAAAAGGTCGAGACTCCCTAAGTGATTGCAAGATAAGATCATCGAAAGTTTCCTGCGCTATAACATCAAGGTTTTGGGTATCGAAACGGAGCGATGGATAACCAAAGGGCCCCTCAATTTCAACCACTTTAGATAGAACACCACACCAAAAACTCATTAAAAGACCAACAAGCAAAAAACTTTCATTTTTAATCATGAAGAACTCCCCCATTTATTTGTACAGCATACGAGAAAATAATCTAAATTAGCAATATTATTGTGAAAGTTTTTTGCGCAATACGTCATTAACCAAGCGCGGGTTAGCTTTGCCACCAGAAATTTTCATAACCTGGCCAACAAAAAACCCGTACAAGCGCTCATTGCCTGCTTTATACGCTACGACTTGCGTCTGATTATCACGCAAAACTTGATCAATAAGGGCCTCAAGCTCTTGCATAGAGCCAATTTGTTCCAAGCCGCGTTCTTTGACAATCGCTGTTGGAGATTTACCAGTAGCGGCACACTCATCAAACACGTCTTGTGCTATTTTGCTGTTAATAACGTTCTCATCAAGCAATTTTACTAGCTCAGCAATATGCGCTGGCGTTACTTTGCATTGTTCAATATGTACCCCACGCTCTTTGAGATAGCCGATAACGTTGCGTAATATCCAATGAATGAGCTGTGCGCTTTGATGATGTACATATGCTTTTTCAAAATATGCAGCCAAATTCAGATCATCGATGAGAATATTTGCCTGATATTCATTTAACCCTATTTTTTGTGTAAATCTTTCAAATTTTTGATCAGGCAATTCCGGCAGATGCGATTTAATTGTTGCAAGCCATTTGTCGTCAATTTCAAGCGGCGGCAAATCAGGCTCTTGAAAATAACGATAATCAGCCGCTTCTTCCTTGGAGCGCATCGAAATTGTTTTCTTGCCAGAAGTGTCCCATAAACGCGTTTCTTGCATAACGCGTTCACCACGTTCAAGACAATCAATCTGACGCTCTATTTCATATTCAATAGCATCGGAAATAAACTTAAACGAGTTAATATTTTTTAACTCGACTTTCGTTCCAAGTTTCTGTTCGCCTTTTTTGCGCACCGAGATATTTGTATCAGCGCGAAACGCCCCTTCTTCCATATTTGCACTACTAATTCCCAAATACAAAACAGTATTGCGCAATGATCGTAAATAAAGACGCGCTTCTTCAGATGATGCAATATCGGGATAACTTACAATCTCTAAAAGTGGGGTTCCCGCGCGATTAAGATCAACAAAACTTTCATTCGTTGCCGGACTGTGAATATTTTTGCCGGCATCCTCTTCCATATGAATACGGATAAGTCTGATTTTTTTATTTGTATCGTCTGAGCGCGTAACTGTTACATATCCATCACGACAAATGGGATGCGTGTCTTGCGTGATCTGAAAATTTTTTGGCAAGTCAGGATAAAAATAATGTTTGCGCGCAAAAGATGTACACCGTGTAATAACCGAATTTGTTGCCAAACCAAGCGCAAGTGCATGAGTCACTACTTCTTTATTCAACACTGGTAATACACCAGGGTACCCGGCACATATTGGACAAATATTAGTATTTGGCCTCTGCCCAAATTGATTTGGGCACGAACAAAAAATTTTACTTTTCGTGTTTAATTGCACATGCACTTCCATGCCAATTACAACTTCATAAGCTGGATAGCGCTCTAAAACAGATGACATGAACAATCCTTATGCTATGTTAACTTTAGTATAGCAAAAAATAAGGAGATGCATCTGATGAACATGCTTGAGCAAATCTTAATCACAACATTACGTGATAAAAACACATCTATGATCGAATTTCGGGCAGCGGCGCAACAACTTGCGCATATTCTTGTGTATAAAGCTGCACAATTTTTGCCAACAGCCCCAATTACCATCAGCACACCCACGGGGACAACTACAACAGGTGCTCAATGTCCACATGAAATTATTTTGATACCAATACTGCGCTCTGGGCTTGCGCTCTTACCCGCTTTTCTTGAAGCTTTTACCCGTGCCCGGGTAGGCGTTGTTGGTCTCAAGCGTGATGAAAAAACCGCCGTTGCGCATTTGTACTATCAAAATCTACCTAAAATTACTGCTGACGACTATGTAATCGTACTTGACCCAATGATTGCAACCGGTGGTAGTAGTGTCGATGCATTACATATTATTATGCAGCATGGCGCCAATCAAGAGCGCACGATCTTTGTCGGCGTTATCAGCGCACAACCAGGATTACAACATCTTAAAAAAGAATTCCCACGCGTGCACGTCATAACAGCAGTTGATGACCCAAAATTGAATAAAGATTTTTTTATTGTGCCTGGGTTAGGCGATTTCGGCGACAGATTTTTTGGAACAATCTAAGAGGCCGTATTCATGAAATAAATTTTGTGTGATATAAAGATGCTTGGAGG
>CAYSPS010000003.1:0-17951 GCA_964432975.1 uncultured Pseudomonadota bacterium
AAGATAGTTCGTTTGATTTTATTTGTTTAATTGAAGTGACGGGTGTATCGAGGGACGGTCGGCCATTTGATATGAACATTTTGGTTGAATTATTTTCAGATGGTTATGATTGATTGAGATATCGTATGGAATATTTCTTTGTTTATATACTTCAATGTTCTGATCAATCGTATTATACCGGGCATACGGATGATATTGAAAAAAGATTGGCGGAGCATTTGGCTGGAATGGGATCTCTTTATACGAAAAAAAGACTTCCTGTAAAGCTTGTTTTTTGCCAACAATTTACTTCTCGTGCTGAGGCGCTTGAGTTAGAAAGACGGATAAAACCATGGTCGCGGCGTAAAAAAGAAGCGCTTATAGCAGGTGCTTGGCACAAGGTTTCATTCTTTGCAAAAAAGAAGTTTCAACGATGAGTGTCTCAAGAACTCTGAGACTAATTGCTGTAGGCACCTCGATACAACCCGCCTGCGCTTACCAGCTAGGCGGGTCACTCGGTGCGAACGGACGATTTTCTAAGATTTTCCCGAAGGGCATGGATAATGATTTTATGTGAATAGATGGTTCCTTCCCTGCTCGTTCCGATTGCACGATGAAGTAAGGTGTGAAAAAGTTTCTCTTCCGTCCGTTCCAAGTGCACTAATGAGGTGGGTGTGCCGAGGGTAGTTGTGTTGTTCGTGACATTTTGGTTGTTTCCTGGTGTGAACACATGATTCTTCTTCCGTTCGTTCCGAGTGCCCGGCACTTCTCAAAGATAGTTCGTTTGATTTTATTTGTTTAATTGAAGTGACTGGTGTATCGAGGGACGGTCGCGTTAGTCGTATCGGACGACTCGTACCGTGCTGCCGTGCGCTTGTTTTTCTACAATAAAATGTACCGGGAATTGTTCTTTAAGACTGCTTAAGTGTGACACGATAATGATTTTTGCAAAATGGTCTTGGATTTTATGCAAGGCATCAATAAGCCGTTGCAAGCCATCTTCATCTTGCGACCCGAATCCTTCGTCAATAATTATTGTTTGCAGATGTGCTCCTGCACGTCGTGCAAGGAGTGTTGAAATTGCAATACGCAATGCAAAGTCAATGCGAAATGCTTCTCCACCAGAAAAAAGTTCATAGGGTCTGATGCCCGCATTATCGGCGATCTTGATATCCAAGGTTTCGCGTGTGCCACCGCTTTTTAAGTCACGGAGTGATTCGATGATAATATGTGCATTTTGATCACTTAAATGCGCGAGTATTTTATTTGCTTCATTTTCAAGTTCTGGAATTACTGATTCAATTAATAATGCTTGAACGCCATCTTTGCTCAATGCTTGTGCAATGATTTTATATTCATCGCGCATACGTTCAAGATCTTGTATGCGTGCGCGTTCTTGTTCTTCTTGCTGTACAAGTTTTTCAAGCCGTTCATATTCTTGTTGAGCACGCGCATATTCCTGTATAATGTGCGCATGCATGGTATGCGCTGCATGTAACTCGTGTTGTAATTCTTGTTCAGTACGAGCAAGTGTACGCTCTTGTTGCTGTAGTTCTTCAAGTGATTGCATTTCACGCTGTTGTTGCATAAGTGCAGCGTGTTCTTTCGTGAGCGAGCTCCACCGTGCGTCTGCATGTATGAGCTGATGTGCACGTTGTTGTTCTTGTTCTAGCTGTGTGCGAGCTTTATGCTTTTGTTGTACACATTGTTGTTGTTCGTGCGCCACATGTTGGAGCTGCTGGGCAAGAAGTGTTTGTTCCTGGACTATGTGCGCAAGATGCTCCTCATACTCACGTAGTCGTTCTTGTACTTGCTGTGCGCTATGTGCTTGTGCACTTAATGCATCAAGCTCTTTTTTTTCGCTAGCAAGGACTGATCGCGATGATTGTACAAACGAATTCACACGCTGTAAGCGATGCTCATAAAAATGCGCTTGCTGATGCAATTTTTCGGTTAAAAAATGTTGCCTTTTCGGTGTAAGTGACTGTTCGCACAATGGACATTGGGAATTTTGTTGTTGCACAATGGGTAAATGCTCATGCGTAATGAGCTGTACATGTTTATGCATCCATGTACTTTCCCCGGCAAGGGTATGAAAAAGCGTTTTACGCTTTTCAAAAAGCTGTGTACGTTGCGTGAGTGCTTCTTGTGCACGTTGTGCGCCATAATATTGTATGCGCGATTCTTTTATGCGTTGCTCCTGTGTCGCGTGTTGTGTATTGAGTATCTGAAGTTGTTGTGTGAGCGCCACAACTCTTTCATCAAATGCGCATTCTTGTTCAGCAAGCCGTGTGTATGCGATTTTATGTGCGTTAAGAATATGTGCATGCTGTAAGGTAATCTCATGTTCAAGACGTGCGCGCTGCTCGTTAATAGTTGCCAGTTTTTGTTGTAAGGTATATGCATGTTCTTTTGTGCGTGCAAGTTCTTCTTTGTGTGTGGCGCATGTTGCAAGTTGTGTGCGTATGCGCTCTTGAGTTTGTGTGCTTTCATGTACACAGCGGTCAACGGTATCTACCGTCTTGCGTACACTTGGTAGCTGCGCAGATTGCTGTCGCACGTGCTCGTACAGCGTATGCAATCCATCAATTTCAGCTTGTGTAGCACGCACTTTTTCGGTTGCAAGTTTGCGTGCTTGTTCAAAACGATCAAGACCTAAAATCGTTCCGAGTATTTCTTTACGTTCTTGTGCCGATTTGCGTGAAAATTCATCAGAATGTCCTTGGCGCAAAAAAACTGAATTGCTAAATGCATCAAATGTTAAGCCGATAACTGATTGAATACACTCTTGTGTTGCACGAATGCTTTTTTGCGTAAGTGGCTTGATTGCGCCGGTGGCATCAAATAGGCCAAATTCAAGTGTTGCAAACAATTTGCCATGACTGATCGTTGTTTCTCGTCGCACACGGTAATGCCGATCGTTACTCATAAATTCAAATACGACCAGCATGTGATGTTGTCCGAGCCTGATGAGGTGCTCATCAGCACGCGGTACGCCGCCGATTTTGCGTGCATTTCCCCATAGTGTCCATGTGATGGCATCAAGAAGCGCCGATTTTCCATTGCCATTTTTTCCTGACAAACAAATGAGTGAGTATGGTTGAAAATCAACGTACACGTGTTCGCCATAACTTAAAAAATTTTTAAGTGTCATATTGAGTGGAATCATGCGGTTTATTGTAGCATATGCGCGCTTGTTTTGCTTGCAATTCGTACAGACCGATGCTACGTTGGCAGCTAAAGTGTGCGCATTAAAAGGCGAGGAGATGAGTTGATGAAACGTGCAATATTCGTGTTAACTTTTATTTCGTACGTGCATCATCTACATGCAGACGTGTATGGCAAAAGTTTTTTGATAATGCGTCCAAACTTTGAATTGTGTTTTCCAGAACGTATTGTTGGTTTTCGTGATCGTGCTCATGCACGCGAAGATGGGCACGATATTGCCTTTCAAATCGTTGGGTTTGGTGGGCAAACTACGAATGCAAGCGCACTGGCGCGATATTTTTTACCGAATGATCGCGATTATATCATTGTCGGCGAAGACGCTTGCGCATCTGCAGTTAATAACACGCGCGATGTAAATGCGGCGCACTTTTCGATTTTTACTCCCTCTACAACGGCTGCAACGGTGACGGGTGGTTTTGCACAAGCAACGTTTGAAAGTCGGGTTGATTTTTGTCCGCAACAGCGGGTATTGGGGATTGGTTTTACGCTTCAGCAAAGATTTAAAAAGAATTGGTGGTGGGATGCGGCATTTCCTATTATACGCATCAAAAATACGCTTGGATTAAGAGAAACAATTTATAATGCAGGGGGGAATGGCGCCGCACATGAGGAATATGCTCCATTGCTCTGCAGCAATTTTATTTGTGCTGCAGGTTGTAACGGCAAGCGTTTGTATGGCAATATGGTGCCGGGATGGATGACAAAATGGGGTGTGCCGCAAGTCGAGTTGCGTGTTGGCAGCGATCTGCTTACAAGTGCGTGTGCAATCGGTAGTTATGTTGGACTGAGTGTTGCAACGGGTAATAAGCCATGCGCACGTATGATGTTTGAGCCAATTATTGGTAATAGTGGCCACTGGGCAGCATTATTGGGCTGGTATGGTGCCATAGAGCTCATGCGCGATTCATTTGATCGTACGTTTAATGCCGTATTTACATCGGTGACGAGGTTTTTTGCACCTAATACGCAACGCCGGTCTTTTGATTTGCGCGGCAAGCCATGGAGCCGCTATATGCTTGTTTGGACGCGCCAAGCCGATCCACTGACTGATATTACGCAAGTGCCAGACAACCTGACACAATTAATAAATTACAGCACTATGTGTGTAAGTGTGCACCCACATTATGCCTATGATTTCAATATTGGCTGTAATTATAAAACAACACATTTTCGTGGTGAGGTTGGTTATAATTTGTATGCGCGCTGTGCCGAAGATATTTATTTTAATCAGCCCATGAAGGGTGATATTGGTATTGCGGCGGTTAAAAAAATGATTGACACGTTTGTACCTGCGTCGACGCCACCACATACGCTCTACACAAATAGTTTGGCAACAATTGCTTCGCCAATGCTCAAGCTCGAAGTTACCAACGCAGGTGGCCGATGTGATGAGGCGGTAAATATTAATGGTGTGAACACAACCTGTGCATATATACCAATTACAATTGATGATATTGATGCAACATCTGGTGCATATCCAGGAACCGTTTCGCAAACAATATACGCTGCGCTTGACTTTGCTTGGGAAAAATGGACTTATCCATTTTTCTGCACCCTAGGCAGTTCATACGAATTTGCAAGCAATAATTCGACCATTAATCGTTGGATTGTGTGGTTGAAACTTGGTATGTCGATTTAAAAGTTTATCGATTAAATCCTAAAAAACGCTATACTAAGTCGTATAGTAATCTGTTTTTTGAATAAAAGTTAGGGAAGTTTTTATGGTGCTCCGCGTGTTGCGCCAGATGGGGTTGTGTTGTTTTCTTTTCTGTTCATTTTTTTTGCGTGCTGATGAGGGCAATCCACAACAACCGTCAGTTGATGAACAACGTGAAAAATTGGCGCAGATTCTTACTGATGATTGTGCCAGTATGAAATATACGATCGAAAGTTTGCTTGAAGACCTGCGCATGGGCAATGTTGTGTTGGCAAATCGACGACACGCACAAGAGCAGTTGCAGGTACTTCATACGCATCTTGCGCATATTCCTGAGCAACGATATGTTACCAACAATGAGCAGTTGATGGATTTATGTCAGGAGGCCGACGCTATTGCGCAGGCACTTGAGCAGGGAATAGTTCGTTCGTTTGATGGCTGGCAGGCAACGATTGCTCCAACCCGCGAATCTGGTTTATTGTCTACGCAACAGATGTTGCAAAAAAGTTTTTTATGTCATGCGCGTGTTGCAAAAATTCAGCGTGATAGCATGTATGTGGGTGTACCGTGGTTTAAGCGTTCATATCGTATGGCATGCGATGGCTTTTCCCGCATGCATATGTCACATCAGTTACTGAAGAAATGTGTTATTGCAGCGACATTTTTTGCGGCTTGTTGGTACGTCTACCATTTACCAAATCGTTCAATGGATGGGGTGCCGCTTGATGGGAATGGTCAGATTATTCCATTAGAAAATCGCACCATGGTTGTGCGGAGCCTTGATATGTTGTATAAGCTTGATGACAATATTAAACCACTTGTTGGTATTGCGCCGATGGCTGGATGGTTTTTGCTTCACTCATTTCAACGTGAACTCGTGCAGGGAAAAAATTGGTTGATGAGAAAATTGCAAACGATACATTGTCATTTGCGCGGCTTGCGTCCGCCTGCAGATATGCATAAAACCTATCCAACACGTGGTTTTGAAGATGTTCGCGGAAATGAACATAACAAATGTGAAGCAACGAAACTCATTGAATTTATTGTTGACTACGAACGCTTTAAGCAAAAAAATATTCCATTCCAGCGTGGCGTTTTGTTGTGGGGTAAAACACGTACGGGCAAAACATTTTTTGCCGAAAAAATTTGTGGCGAAATTAATAAGCGTCGACGCATACGTCATTTGCCGCCATGTCCATTTATTCAAGTTGATGCTGGCAAAATGCGTGAACTTGAGCGCTGGGGGAATGGTCTTGCTGGCTATATTGAATGGGCACGCGAAGAAGCTCCGTGTGTTTTGTTTATCGACGAGTTGCACAATTTACTCAAAGATGATCGTAAAGTGTTAACCGAGTTGCTCACTGGTATGAGCGGCATTTTTCAAGGGGCACATGAAAAACCAGTACTCATTATCGCTGCAACAAATCAGCCCGAAGTACTTGATGCGGCATTGCGTCAAAAGGGGCGTTTTGGCATTGAACTCATGTTTGAATATCCCCATTTTATTGAGCGCAAAAGCCACGTGGCAGATGAGCTAACAAAAATGTTTTTGACGCTCGATGAACGGGAGCTTGCTGCAATTGCGCACGAAACTGATGGTCGTTCATATGAAGATTTAAATGAGCTTGTGGCGTACATGAAACAAGAAGCGAATATTCACAAAAAACCATTTTCAAAAGAATTATTGCAAGATGGTCTTGACCATGTCATTCGTCGCATTCAGATTTCTCATCATGAGCTTGATGCACGTACACGTCATATTGCTGCCATACATCATGCGAGCACGATTGTTGCGTGTGCACGCTTAAGTCCACACAAAGTGTTGGTTAAAGCAACGTTGCTGCCAGTGCAAATCTTGACTGATCAAGAACGAATGTTGCAACAGGGTGGCATATTTTGGTACGGTACGAGTGATCAAGGTTTAGTCCATGATCCGCACGCATTGCGTGCACAATGTCAGGAATTTTTAGCTGGACATGCAGGTGAAAAATTACTTCTTGGCTCAAGTGCATATACGTATACGCACGATGTGCAGTCTGCACTTGCTTTGTGCAAACAAATGAGTTTTCAAGGTATGAGCACACAACAGGTGACGGCAAAAGCAGCCCATGGATTGCTTGAGGCGGCCCTTGCATTTAAAGATCAGTGTGAACAGGACGTTGTTCAATTACTCGATAAAGAGCGTGTACGCGTGCAACGTATAGCACAGGCATTGGAGCAAAAAATATCACTTGATGCTTCTGAAATTGCCCAATTGCTTACGCATCAAGAGCCAAATTGATCGATTTGATCAATGCGTTCCTGGTAGGTGCCATCCAAAAATGATGCGCTCAGCCAGGTGTCAATGAGAGCTATGCATGTTTTGAGTGTCAGATAATCTGCAGGAAGTACAAGCACATTTGCATGGTTTGATTCCTTTGCGCTTTTGGCAACATCTTGGTTCCATACCAGCGCGGCATGAATGCCACGCCAGCGATTGGCAGCGATGCTCATGCCTATACCGCTGCCACATAAAAGAATTGCACCATCGGCATCTTTATTGCGTACATGTGCAATTGCTTTAAATGCATATGGGGGAAAATTTGTGCGTTGCGCGTTTATCGTACCTTCATCAATCCAGCGGATATCATGATTGCCAATGTTATTTAAATGCATCAATGCGGTTTTAAATTTGTAGCCGCGATGATCTGCGGCGATAGCGAGTGTTATCATAGAAAAAAGTCCTTAGTTTTATGGTATTTGAATATGTTGCACATTTTTTTCTTGCAGTATACGATGGGGTATCTTTCTTGTCAGTAATAACTGAGGTTTTGGAGAATATAAAAAAAGATGTGGACTGATATACGTCTCAGCTTTTTGTTGGCGTGGCGCTTTTTGTGGTCCGCAAATCGTGAACCCGCGGTTGCGAGCATGGTACGTATTTGCTTTTTTGGTATTTTGCTTGGTTCTTGTGCGCTTGCACTTGTTGGGGCGATTATGCAGGGTTTTGAAACGGCGACGCGTATGCAATTGCAAAGTGTGCATCCGGAAATGATGATACGCGCAGGTGTTCACGAAATGAATTACGAAAAAGTTCGTGCTGCGCTTGTGCGTGAATTTCCACAAATTATTGCATATGCACCTGTCTTGCAACATTTTGTGATGGTCAAAGACGATGGAGCATCAGACACCGTTGTCCAGTTGATGGGAATTGATCCGCAAGCTGAATCACGTGTTACACAGCTTGAACGTATGATTGTCGGTGCGCCTGCATCATTTGCACAGATCTTGACGGGTAATGGCGTGATTGTTGGTAAAAAATTGGCAACAAATAGTGGGTTGGCATATGGCGATACGTTTCGTCTTTTGTACATTGGTACACAAGATCGCGTACACGAAGTTGCCGTTACGGTACGAGGCTTTATACGCACCGGCATCGATGAGTACGATACGGGGTTAGTGCTTGCGTCATATGATTTTGTGCATGAATTGTTTCCTGAGCAGAGTGTAAGTCAGGTTGGTCTTAAACTCGCACCGGGCGCATCTGAAAACGACATATTGCGTGCGTTGCGTGCGCGCATGCCATTTGATATTGTAACGTGGTATGATTTGTACCCCGCACTGCTTGCAGCTCTGACGCTTGAAAAATATGCGATGTTTTTCATTATCATGCTTATTTCACTTGTGGCAAGCATGAATATTATTTCATTAATTTTTATGTTGATTACACAGAAACGTGCGATTATTGCCCTTTTGCGTGCCTGTGGATGTTCATTGACTATTATTAAGATGACCTTTATGTTAATTGGACTTTTTATTGGTGTATGCGCAACGGTGTTTGGCTTGGCATGTGCATGGCTTATTGGTTTATTTTTGCAGCACACATCACTTATTAGTCTTCCTGATGTGTATTATACATCGCATTTACCGATAGTGTTGCATCCACTACTTTTTGTCCTAGTGTTGATTGTTGTTATTGTTATGGCGCTTGGTGCAACAGTAATTCCGATCAGACGTATTTCTGCCATTGTTATTGCCGACGTGTTACGCTTTGAGGGGTAAAATCATCGCATAATGATTTCTATTTGACAGAAAACTAAAAAACTGCCATAAGTTAATAGTGTTTAAAAGTTTATTTATTGCTTTAAACCCTAACCAAGGAGTTCTTAATGAAAAGAGTGTTATTTGTTGGCATTGGTGCGGCGTTGGCGCTTTCATTAGCTGCGTGCCATTGTGCAAAAACTGAAGAAACTACAACAGCACCTATGGCTATGGAACAACCAATGACGCCAGCTGAAGCTCCTGCAACAACTGCACCTATGCCAGCTCCTGAAATGCCAAAATAAGCTAGATTTTTTTATTTTTCAAAAAAGATCTGCTCGTGTTTACACGCAGGTCTTTTTTATGTTTATGTGGTCTTTTTTAAAAAATTTTTTTTTGATTATTTTTTTATCTGGTTGTCGACACGGTTCATGGTTTATGCGTATTCCTGGACGAGTGTGCGCATGTACTGAAAAAAACATAGTTGTTGTGATTCCCTCATACCAAAATCGTGCGTGGTGTGTTTATACCATGCGCTCATTACGGTTGCAGCAATATCGCTCATTTCGCGTAATCTATATTGATGATTGTTCCTCAGATGGAACGGCAGATGCAGTAGAACATTATTGCACGCGCTATCACATGAAGAATGTGCGAATTGTCAGAAATAAGCAACGTGTAGGAGCGCTTGCCAATATTTATCATGCATGCGCTCAATGTGCTGATGATGAGATTGTCGTATTTCTTGATGGTGATGATTGGTTTGCGCATAATCGGGTACTTGCCTATATTAATGAAGTTTATCAAGACACGCAGGTGTGGGCGACCTATGGCCAGTTTTGTAATTGGCCAACAGGAACATGTGGATGGGGCAAGGCCATTCCTGCCGATATTGTTGTAAAAAATAAATGGCGTTCATATGGTTTTTGGTTTGTGCAACCACGAACATGTTATGCATGGCTTGCCAAACAAGTGCGCTATGAAGATTTGATTGATGTGCGTACAGGGAAATTTTTTACCGTTGCTGGTGATGTTGCTTTCATGCTTCCTATTGTTGAAATGGCAGGTAAACATGTGCGCTTTATTAATAAGGTTTTATATTATCGTAACGTGAAAACGCCATTAAATGACTTCAAATGCCGCCAATCAGAGCAGGAAAAAGTTACGCGTATGCTGTTGGCACAAAAGCCCTATAAGCCACGTACGTAAAAAAAAGATTTTAAAAGCTCATTGCGCTTTGATCAAATTTATGTATATACTCCATCGTTATGATGTATAAAACGAACTCTTGGCTTTGTTGTTGTTGTACCTGTATACGCCGGGAGTGTTGTATGCACACATAATATATAAACAGAAGAATAATTGAAGAAACCCTCCCAAAAAAATCGGGAGGGTTTCTTTTTGTTAAAACCAAAAAAGGGTGACACGTGAAGAATATGTTCAAGCTGATAGCGCATATGCATTTAAGAGCGCATGAGCACATTGACCAATGCCATGTGCAGCGCTTGCTCAAGCAAATAGAAAAAGATGGCTTTATTGATGACCCTGTTGTGATCGATCTGTATACGATGATTATTCTTGATGGTCATCATCGCTGTGCGGTTGCACGTTTGTTGGGACTTACAAAAATTCCGGCTTATTTTGTGAATTATCGTTGCGCACAAATAACCGTTGATTCTTGGCGAGCTGGCGAATGCGTTACTAAAGCGATGGTGTTGCAAGCAGGTCTTTCGGGAAATTTGCTTGAAGTAAAAACATCGCGTCATCACATTGAGCCACGTCCCCGTGGGCTGAAAATTTCCTTAGAAATTTTGAAGTAAATCGTACATGATGCTGAAGGAAAATAGGTGAGATATTCATCGATTGTAGAAACAATTGGCAATACGCCAGTTGTTGAGCTTGCGCGTTACAGTCCTTGCGCGCGTGTGAAAATTTTTGCAAAGCTTGAAGGAACAAATCCGGCGGGTTCTGTTAAAGATCGCGTTGCGTGGGCAATGATACGTGATGCACAAAAAAGTGGTCATTTGCGCGCCGAAAAAGAATTACTTGAAGCAACCAGTGGCAATACAGGCATTGGTTTGGCCATGCTTTCACGCGTATTTGGCTATAAGTTTACTGCCGTTGTGCCTGAAAATGTCAGCGCCGAGCGATTGAAACTTTTGCGCATGTATGGCGCGCAGCTCATGTTGACTGATGGTACTCGTGGTACCAATTATGCTATTGCCATAGCGCGTGAGGTGGTTAAAAATGATTCAGCACGTTTTTTAATGCTCGATCAATTTGAAAATGCCGCCAATGCTGCTGCGCACTATCAGGGAACTGGTGTTGAAATTTTGCTTGATGTGCCAGAAATTACGCATTTTGTTGCTGGCATGGGCACCGGTGGCACACTCATGGGTGTTGGGCGGCGCCTGAAAGAACATAAGCCGCATGTAAAAATTATTGGTGTTGAGCCGCGTGCTGGATCGACCATTCAGGGCTTGCGAAATATGGGCCAATACACGCCACCAATATTTAGTAAACAAGCACTTGATCAAACGTTATCACTTATTGATGATGAAGCCGCATTTGAACTTGCGCGTGATGTGTTTAAGACAACCGGTATGAGTGTTGGCATTTCAAGCGGCGCTGCACTCTGGGGTGCATTGCAGGTGGCGCATGAGGTGGAAGATGGCGTTATTGTAACACTATTTCCCGATCGTGGTGATCGATATATAAGCACACGCTTGTTTGAATAATTCATCTTAGTTGTGCTTGCGCGTCAGCTACAAACTCGTTAAGCTCGTGTGCATGAAGAGATTTATTGGTTATGAGCTGGCTTCGAACCTTACGCACATGCCGTGTGTGCACAAGCGTATTTTATTGCGCGTTGATCTTAACGTGCCGATGCAAAACGGTATAATTGCTGATGATTTTCGTTTACAAGCGCTACAACCAACGTTGGATTTTTTGTTGCATCACAATGCTCGTGTGCTGCTGGTAACGCATCTGGGTCGGCCAAAGAACCAAGAAGATGAATTTTCAACGCAGCAGTTATTGCCGTGGTTTGGAGAACATGGTTATCAGGTCACTTTTGCGGCAACATTGCCTGCGGCGCAACAGGCGCTTGCAGATTCAAGCACCTGCGTGTTGCTTGAAAATATTCGTTTTTGGCCGCAAGAAAAAGCGCAAGATCTTGCTTTTGCACAGCAAATGCGTGCATGTACTGACGCGTATGTGCTTGACGCATTTGGCGCAGTGCATCGTGCAGAAACGTCATTGAGCGTGTTGCCAACATTATATGAATCGCATGAGCGTACGATTGGTTTTTTGATTGCACGTGAAATACAAGCAATGAATAATTTTTTGCAGAGTGCATCGCCCGTAATGGCGGTCGTTGGTGGGGCAAAAGTTGGAACAAAATTGCCATTGCTTGAAAAATTGTTGGTCTCGTGCGATATTCTGGCGCTATTGCCACCGCTTTCCTGCGTCCAAGCACAGGTATTGGACACGTTGTGTGAGCATGCGCAGAAGATGGGAAAGAAAGTTTTGATACCGCGCGACTATATGGTTGGCACGCAGGATTGGAATGGCCCCTATCATGTTCGTATGAGTTCTGAGCTTGATGCGTATGAGTGTGCGCTTACGATAGGTCCGCAAACTGTTGCTGATTATAGCTCGTATTTACAGACAGCTCGTGCGGTGTTTTTTAATGGGTTATCTGGTGATTGTGCATATCCTGAAACGACAATGCCGATGAGGGCATTAATACAAGCACTGGATACTTCTTGCGTGTACAGCATCGTGGCTGGCGGGGATAGTGTGCGCATGGTACATCTGCTTAGGCTCGTACCGCATATCAGTTTTTTATCAACTGGTGGTGGTGCATGCCTTGCGTATCTTACCGGTGGGCCGCTGCCCGCGCTTGAGGTTTTTATTAATCGTTCGTAGCTTCGCCATTAATGATGATAGGGATGCCAGCCGGTGGCAAGTAAATGTCTTGAGCATCACGTTGGATACATGTTTGCGCCCCATCATCTTTGAGTGTGCATGGGCCAGACATGTTGCGAAGTTTGACGGCAAAAATACATTCATCTAATGACGTGCAGTCTTCACTTAAATTATCAGCTTTGCCAAGAAGATCGTCATAAGCGCCAACAACAATAATATTATTTGGATCACGTACACCGACAATGTGAATATCTTTCAGTTTTTTATTCAGTGCGTCTAAAATTGTTTCTTCATCGGGTGTTTTATCTAGTTTGCTATATTTTTCTATATATTTTTCACGAAATGCCGGGTACAGCGCTGCAAGCGAATACATGTTAATACTATCATTAGGCAACGTGAATGCAGCAGGTTTTTCTGCAGTTCCACTCAAATCTGCAAGTAAAAAGCCAAGTTGCCCTTGAATGAATTGGTGCGGTGTGCTTGTGCCATTTTCTTTTTGTTCAACGGTCGTTCTGACTTGCGCCGGAGGAAGTGTAAAAATTGTTGAAATCAAAAAACCAGCGATCCATATTGAGTGTCGTATGTTCATGTATGGCCTCATGTGGTTGGCATTCGTCCGCGAGAATATTCTGATGATATCTTAGCGGACATGCAACATTTTGATGAGCCTAAATTGGTGCAAACCGGTATTTCTGGTGGGCAATCTTTGTCTGCGTTACATGTTTTTTCACATGCAGCGTTAAGACAGAATATTGGCACCGCACAAGTTAACAAAATGAATAACTTTTTCATAACGCCCTCCCTTGTATTATTTACCTCTCATAAATAATATTAAAATTTTGTGCTATTTGCAATAATTTTATACCAGGTTCAAAATAAGAGCGTAGATTTAAACTAAATCTACGCTCTTACATATTAAAAAGTTCTATTACTTTTTATGCGCTTTCTTAATGTGTGGAGCTTTTGCTTTTTTTTCTTTTTTCACTTTTATCTTTTTTTCTTTCTTAACTTTAGTCTTTCTTGCCTTTTTAGCTTTCTTGGCAGGCTTTGCGGGTTCACTTGGTGTTACTGGAGCGCCATTCATTACAGGCGCACCAGTAATTGGTGGAATGGCTGGTTCAGCGCAATAGGCGCTGACTACAAAAGTCATCAAAAGCGTAAGAAGCAAGCGTTTCATAAGAATTCCCCTTTATAAAATATGGTGAGAATTTTAGTTTTCATTCAACCTTTATTTTGTCGATGTTTATTGAGAAATCCCATTCCACGTGGGCGTGGATTATAGCCGGTGGTGAGTTTTTTAAACTGTGCATTGTACCGAGATTGAAATTTTTTTCGAGCTTTAAAACGCGCTTTTTGTTTTTTCATAGCTTTTTGCTCGTATTACTCTTGCTCATTGTATGGCACAAAATCCCAAAAGATACAAGGTATTCATGAAATGCTCATCAAAATCAAGATCGGTGAGATTGGCCTTTTCGTAGATAATGAGCCCTTGATTGTAATGCTTTAAGTCCCAATTGCACCATGCCGGGTGCTGAAATCCGAGTTGTTGTGCCAAGCGACTGACAAGCTCTGGGGGTTCTTGGGCATGTGCCTTACAACTTGGTAAGCAAAGGGCGCGTACTTGTCTGTTGAATGGGGAGTCTTTCATAAATTTACTGAATTTAGGTGGATCGTCCCACAACGAATCAAGTACGTTATGTATTTCTTGACGACAAAAGCCCGCAACACCCTTGAAACAATCAAAATCTGGGTTGTCAACAAAATATGCAGCACGAATAATATTAAAGCAACTTTCACTGCAAAGGTCATGAAGAATAAATTCTGGAACATTATGTGTGCCGCGAATAGACATGATTTTTTTTGGTAAGCTGCTGAGGCACCCAAGCAGCTGACGATGTCGGTCCAGATCGTCACAGCCGTTCATATACGTAATCCTCCCTTATTTTTACTCATACGATTTTCTCAGCATGAGTACCGCTTCATCATAACAGAGGATTGCAGTGAAAATCAATATGCGTAATGACTCTTGTCTGTCATATCGATTGCATGCTAAAGTGCTTGCACGTATGGAGATTTGTATGAAGCGTACCTATTTTCTGAGTATTTTTTGTGTACTGCATGCCTTATTTGGTGGTCGGAGTGTTCATCGTTATTGTGTTAGTGCAATGCCGCGTATTAACGTATGGAGTTCAGAGGATGCTACCGAATATGTGCTCATTGATCACAATTTGCGTCCGGTCCCATTAATGCATGCATTTGATGAAACCCATTTTATACAGCATTTATGGCCGTCGGGAACTATTTTATTTCGTAGTACACATGGTGCAGTTTCAAGTGCGACGATTGATCAATTAATTCATGAATTGATTGACGAAATTACACGCAAAGAAAAGAAATATCGCAATTTCAGAATTCTTAAAGCGAGTAATTTTATACGTCATAAGCGAAGTGGATTGTTGATTCTCAAATTTAAAGATTATCCATTTATTTTAAAATTATTTATTGATTTGCCTTCTGAATTTATCAACCCATACGCCAAGGGATTTGAAGCGACGAATTTTTTTATTGCCGGTGGTGCTATGCGGCATACGCTTGGTTTTACGCGCATTAAGACGCTTGAGTATGTACAAAATGCAATCGAAAATAATGATCACTGGCGCGACCGATTCAGCATGCCGCGCAAATGGTTTTGGCTACCCAAAAAGCCGATATGGTTATATGTACGTTTATTTAACTTGGGCGATCATGAGCGCGTGGTGCGCATGCCAGCTGTATATGGTGTTATTGCAGATGAACTTTTTCGGGATCCACATAAAACGCCCGATTATTATGAACTCATGGCATTTTCAAAATTTGTTGAGCATCGCATTGATCCGCATACAAAAAATTTTTTTATCGAGCGTAATACGGGCAAGATCGCGCTTGTTGATACGGAATTATTTCCCATGATTCTTGGATTTACCGAGTGTATTAGTGGACGCGATAGTCATCTGAAATGGTACTTGTATTTGGCTGGCAAATATTTGCGTGAAAAAATGGGCGCAACACGATCTGCGCGTTTGTTGCGGTGTCGACAGGTAACTAGTTATTATTTTTGAATTTTTTCCTGCAAACTTTGTATCGTTTGATATAGTTGTGGGTTGTGCTTCATAACGGTATCTATTTTGTGTATTGCATGCATGACGGTCGTGTGATTGTGACGATTAAGATATGTACCAATGCTTTGCATTGATTGATGTGTCAATTGTTTCATGAGATACATAGTAATCTGCCGTACGAGTGCAAGATCTTTACAGCGTGATTTTGAACGTAAATGCTGCATATTGTAATTAAAATGTTGCGCAACGATATGTGCGATGTGTGCAAGCCCGAGCGTATTGGCGAGTGGTTGTAGGGGGCGTTGTAAAATTTTTTGAGCCAAATCAGTTGTGAGCGTTTGGTTTGTAAGAGATGAAACGGCGCACATGCGAATGAGAGCGCCTTCGAGTTCACGCACACTTATTGCTTGTTGAGCAATAACACGGGCAAGGTCTGACGATAACGCGACTTGTGCGCGTTCGGCTTTTTTTTGCAGAATCATTATTTTTTCATCAAGTGTTGGCGGACGCATATCAATAACCAAGCCGCCTTCCAAGCGAGAACGCAAGCGCTCGGAAAATCCCCGCAAATTGCGAGGATATGTGTCACATGAACAGACAATTTGTTTTGACGCTTCATATAAATTATTGAAAATATAAAAAAATACTTCTTGGGTTCCTTCTTTATGTGCAATGCATTGGACATCATCAATGAGAAGTACATCTAATTGACGATAGCGGTCTTTAAATGCTTCAACTTTATCAAAACGAATGGCACTAATAAATTCGCTGACAAAACGATCTGCGGGTTGATAAAGTACGCTCAGTCGTTTAAAACGTCGCTTAATCTCGTTGCCAATTGCATTAAGTAAATGTGTTTTTCCCATACCGGTACTGCCGTATACAAATAATGGGTTATAGACGACACCCGGTTTTTGTGTGATAGCACATGCAGCTGCGTAGGTGAGTGCATTGCTTTGTCCAACGCAAAAAGTGTCAAGAAGATATGTTTCATTAAGTGTGGCGGGTATGCGTTCTGGGAGCTCAATGCCTGCCGGTTCGTGTGTTATTGGTGCACGACGAGCTGGCATGATTGTTTGAGCATCATCTGATTTTTGGGAATTGTTATTGTTGAGTACAACATTAATTGTAGATACGGCAAATAAACGTGCCAGGTGTTCATGAAAAAGTGGCAAATAATGGCAATTAATCCAATCTTTAATAAAACTGTTAGGCGTATTGATATATGCAATATTTTCTTGTGCATCCCAACGCTCGAGCGTGACGGCTTTAAGCCACGTTTCAACAACCCGGCTGCCAACCTCTTGGCGAACGATATCCAAAAAATTTTGCCATATGTGTTCAAGCATAATCATGTACCCGTACGTCTACCTTTTTAATTGCTCTTTGGGAATACTTTGTTAAGCTAGTGGCCGTTGATAATTTTTATATGGTACATGAGCAGTATAGCAATGAAAAAAGAACTTGTGGTACTGTTGTTGCTTTCAGGCTGTGGTGGCTCATTTGTTAAAAAAGACCAAATGGCTAACTCGCATTTTCGACAGGCATCATTGGATGTTAAGGAATATCAGGACACAAAAGATATAAGTAAATTGCGTAAGGCACTCAATGAGATTGATCAAGCGGTAAGTTTGCATGCAACCGCACGTATTTTAGGTCTTAAGGCAACTATTTTATTGCAGTTGGGGCAACTTGAAGAAAGTTGTGCACTTTTTGAACGCATTATTAATGACAAAAAATTTTCGCATGCCAAGCGTGCTGATGCACGCAATAATTATGCCACAGTGCTGTATCAGATGGGGCAAACAGAGCGCGCACAGAAAGTATGGATTGAATTGGCTAGGGAGCCGCATTACATTAGTCCGGAAGTTGCGTATTTTAATTTAGGGTATTCTGAACTTAATGAAGCACGCAAAATTGGTTATCGTGAGCAAAATGTGCGTGCGCCAGCAGCGCTTGAACATGTGCAGCAAGCAATTGCATATTTTAAAAATGCGCTCGCCATTTCGCGTGAATATGTTGATGCACTCTTTTTCTTG
>CAYSPS010000003.1:17961-44357 GCA_964432975.1 uncultured Pseudomonadota bacterium
CGGTGTTGGAAAGACCTGAGACACGCTTGGCGCAGCAACTGCCGATTGACGCGCCAAAAAATTCATAATGCCATGGCCGACACGTTTTGCTAAAATTTCTTGTCCTTGTGTCGTGCGTAAAAATTGTGCATCGTTCGGGTTGCTTAAAAAGAGTAATTCAACGATCACTGCGGGCATGCAGGTGCCGTAGATAACTTGTGCAAGTTCTTGTCGTACACCATTGCCATATAAAACTGGCTTTTTTGTCGATGTAGTGAGCGCATCGTATATTGCCTGCGCAAGTTTTTCGCTCGCATTATTTTCATAAAATACCGTAACGCCATGCTGATCACGGTTGTCATTTGCGTTTATATGGAGTGATACCAAAAGCGTTGCATGATGCATATTCGCGTCTGTTGTGCGTTCATCAAGCGCAATAAAGCGATCGTTAGTACGTATCATGCGTGTGTGGTAGCCATGCGCATGAAGCATGTTTTCAAGTTGTTTGCCAAGAACAAGCGTAAGATCTTTTTCCAACAGATCGTTAGTTTGTGCTCCAACATCATGGCCACCATGGCCACAATCGATTGCGATGAGTGGTGTTTTTGGGGGATTTATTTTTGTTGTACGTGTTTTTTGAATGGTGATGCCGATTGTTGCGCGTTGATGGATATTGGTGCGTTGTTCAAAAGTGATTGTAACAGGAACATGTTTTTTTTGTATGGTGATGACGCAATTTTGTGATGTTACGCCAACTTGTAAACTGTACCACGGTGCATGATCTTTGATGAGTTTCTTTTGTTGCTCAGTCGATAAAAACATGTCGTCAAAGGTAAGTTTGTTTGTGTGTTTTTTTATGTGCGGCATGCGGTCAAGATAAAACACAATTTTATCCCCATTAGGGCTTTTGTGTATAAAAACATGCGTTGCTTGTGCGCGCATGAGTGCTTGGAGTGCTGACGTACCAAACAAGATAAAGAGCATTATTTTTTCCATAAAAGGCTCCCCGGTCTTTCTTGCGTTAGTATGACATGAGTGGCACAAATCATGTAATATATTGAAACATACGGCGCAATCGCATACGCTAGAAAGTAGGGGGCGCCATGAAAATAATAAAAACTATTTTTTTATTCATAATTGTTGTACACGCGGCGTATGCGGTACGGTTGGGCATCGAAAACGATGCGACTGAAATTCATACATATCGACCATTGCGCATTGGATTTATTACGAATCAAACCGGGTTAACACAGGAGGGGCAACGATCGGTTGATGTGTTGCGAGCCCGCGGTTTTAATATTGTTCTGTTACTTGCACCTGAGCACGGCATTTCTGGCGGTGTTCCTGCTGGTCAAACCGTGTCTGATCACATTGATCATATGACGAAACTTCCGGTAGTCAGTTTGTATGCGGATGGTGCGCGTGCAAAAGAAATTCCAACTCATTTGGCGCAGCGTATTGATACGTTGTTTTTTGATATACAAGATTCTGGCATGCGTCATTATACCTATATTTCAACATTGTACAAAGCACTTGAATTTTGTGCGCAATATGGGTTGCCTCTTGTTGTTTTTGATCGTCCGAATCCATTAGGCGGTATTATGGAAGGACCGCTTGTTGAGCCGAGCCTTACGTCATTTATTTCCATTGCACCAATTCCATTGCGCCATGGGTTGACGATTGGCGAACTTGCACAATATTTTAATGAACAATGTTTGCGCAAACCGGCAATATTGCGTGTTGTGCCTATGCTTGCGTATCATCGCGAGCCATTGTCCGGATCGCTTTTGGCGCCGCTGTCGCCAAATATTAAGACACTTTCATCATGCTTTGGCTATAGTTTCTTGGGTATTTTGGGAGAAGTAGGGGTTTTTATTGGTGTACATACGCAACGGCCATTTGGCGTTCTTATGCTTGAAGATGCTTTTGCGTTGCCACCGTATCAACTCTTTGAATTGCGGTTGATTTTACAGCGATGTGGTGTGGCAAGTGTGCCAGCACGTTTTATTAATCAGCATGATCGCCACTATCGTGGGCTTGCACTCAGCATTGAGCATATCATGCAGGTGTCAGCATTTACCTGCTTGGTAAATGTGCTTGATTTTTTGCGTCGTGCTGGTGTTTCGTTAAAGCCGAGCGCACTTTTTGATAAGGCGGTTGGCACAACCATTATACAGGACATGCTCAAAGGTAAGGCAACCATTGCAGATGTTGCACGTGTTGTTAATGAACCTCTGCAACAATTTGCACGCGTTGTGCGTCCTTATTTGCTATACGAGCCGGCGCCTCAGGTTGTTCCATTACAAAGCACCTAATTGCAGCAAAATTGAGCGAGCAAAACAGCGAGCATCGGGTATACTTGTATCATGAATGACAAACATTTTGTACATCTTCACCTGCATACGGAATATTCATTTCTTGATGGTGCTATTCGCTTAGATAGTCTTGTTAAACGTGCGCAAGAATGCCAAATGAAGGCGGTTGCGATTACCGATCATGGCAATATTTGTGGCGCGGTTAAATTTTTTGATGTGTGCAAAAAAGCTGGCATTAAACCAATTTTGGGCATCGAGATGTACTTTACCCATGATGTTGCGATTAAAGAAGTTGATGATAAATATCACCATTTAGTTTTGTGGGTGCAAGATCAGGAAGGGTACAAAAATCTTTGCAAATTAATTTCGTATTCTTTTAGTGAAGGTTTTTATTTTAAGCCACGCATAGATTATAAAATTTTAGAGCGACATCATCAGGGTCTTATCGCAAGCACGGCGTGTTTGGGGGGGCATATTCCATCACTGCTGTTAGCACAAAAATTTGATGAGGCGCAGGCGCGCATTGCATGGTTTATGGATGTGTTTGGGCGCGATCGATTTTTTTTAGAAGTGCAACCAGAAGATCAACCAGAACAAACGCTGGTTAATAACGCGTTGTATGACATTGCACGAGAGCGCAATTTAACTGTTCTTGCGACAACTGATGCACATTATTTAACGCCCGCATATCACGATGCGCATGAAGTAATGTTATGCATTCAAACGCACCATCAACTTGATGAACCCAATCGTATGACGTTTGGCTTATGCCGTCCGTGGATGCGTTCAACCCAAGAAATGCTCCAGGCATTTGTTGGTCATGAAGACGTTGTGTGGAACACCGCACTTGTTGCAGATCGATGCGCTTTTGCGTTTCAAACCGGCAAACTTTTTTTCCCGGCATTTGTGGTTCCTGAAGGGCATACAGATGCATCGTATTTTCGTGCACTCTGTAAACAAGGATTCGATGCGCTTGTTGTGCAGGGAGAAATTCCCGGCACTGAATCTGGCGAGCACGCTCTATATGTGCAGCGGCTGGAAACCGAGATGGATCTTATTATAAAAATGGGTTTTGTTGGTTATTTTTTGGTTGTTAGTGATTTTATTCGCTGGGCTCGACGGCAATCTATTCCGGTTGGTCCTGGTCGCGGTTCTGCGGCAGGTTCTCTTGTTGCATGGACGTTGGAAATTACAAAAGTTGACCCGATCAAATATAATTTGCTCTTTGAACGCTTTTTAAATCCAGAGCGTATCAGCATGCCTGATATTGATATTGATTTTTGTATTGAAGGGCGCGAGCGTGTCATCCAATATGTACGCGATACGTACGGGCACGACAATGTGTGTAACATTATTACGTTTGGTACGATGGGTGCCAAGGGTGTGCTTAAAGATGTTGCACGTGTATTAGGGATGCCATTTGATGATGCCAACGCAATTACTGATTTGGTGCCCGATCAGCTCAAAATCACGCTTCAAGAGGCTGTTGATCAAGAACCGCGTTTAAAAGCGCTCAAAGAAAGCAATCCGGCGGTTGCGCGTGTGTTTGATTTAGCATTTCGTCTTGAGGGCGTCACGCGCCATGCGTCGCAACATGCGGCTGGTATTGTTATTTCGCCCCAACCAATTGATGAAGTATTGCCGGTATATGTGCCAGCAAAAAGTACTGCATTGGTTGCACAATATGCAATGACTGAGTTGGAGCAGCTCGGGTTTTTAAAAATAGATTTTTTAGGACTTAAGAATCTTACGCTTATTGATCGTGTGCTCAAATTAATTCAAAAAAATCATGGTCTTGTAGTAGATATTGAGCGTATTCCTATGGATGATGCCAAGACATTTGCGCTTATTTGTCAGGGCAAAACATCTGGCGTGTTTCAGTTGGAATCTGATGGCCTCAAGGATGTATTACAACGATTGCAGCCCGAAAAATTTGAAGACATTATTGCCGTGAATGCGCTCTATCGCCCCGGGCCATTGGGATCTGGCATGGTTGATGACTTTATCAAGCGGCGGCATGGTCAACAAGAAATTGTATATTTATTTAATGACTTGGCACCAGTTTTGCAAGAAACCTATGGCGTCATTGTATACCAAGAACAGGTCATGAAAATAGCCTCGGCAATTGCTGGATATAGTTTGGCAGCCGCCGATATCTTGCGAAAAGCAATGGGCAAGAAAAAAGTCGATGTAATGGCGCAGCAAAAAGAAATTTTTGTTAACCATGCGGTAGCGCGTGGTTATGATCAAAAAAAGAGTGCTGAGCTTTTTGATCTCATGGCATATTTTGCTGGGTATGGTTTTAACAAATCGCACTCAACAGCATATGCAAAAGCGCACTATGTGGCAGAATTTATGGCATGTTTAATTTCACTTGAAGTTGATGATGCTGATAAAATGTCGTTTTATTTGCAAGAAGCGCGTGATCTTGGTTTGAAAATTGTATCTCCCTCGATTAATCGATCAGAAGTTGCTTTTAGTGTACAAGATGGTGCGCTTGTGTTTGGTCTACACGGCATAAAAAATGTTGGTTTAAGTGCCCTTGAAAATATTCTTGCTGAACGACAGAAAAAACCATTTATTGATTTATTAGATTTTTGTATTCGGGTGGATTTGCGTACGGTCAATAAGCGTGTTATTGAAAACCTGATTTGCGCTGGCGCTTTTGATGAGTGCGCGGGCAATCGAGCGCAAAAATATATTGAACTTGCAATCATTCTTGAGCGTGCGCTTGAAAAAAAACGAGAATTTGCGACGGGGCAAATGGATCTGTTTGGTGCACAGAAAAAAGATACGATATGCGGGACGTATGCGTATGCACCTCTTGCAGAATGGTCAGATAAAGAAAAGCTACAAAAAGAATTTGACGTTATTGGTTTTTATTTGAGTTCACATCCGCTTGATGTATATGATCAATTGTTTGCATGTTTATTGCTCTCGAAATTTGATCAAGCACCCGAGATGATAAAAAATGCGCGTGGTGCGCGCGATGTTATATTTGTCGGAGCAGGATTGATGCGCTCACAGCGCGTAATTTTTACCAAAAAAGGCGATCGTATGGCGTTTGTGCAACTTGAAGATCGCTTTGCAACGGCAGAAGTTATTTTGTTTCCCAAAATATTTGCTGCTGTTGAGGCATGGCTTAATGACTATAGTGTTTTTGTTGTCAAAGGTGCACTTGATGCGTCTGCCAATGGATGCAAAATTAAAGCAAATGTTTTTATGCCCATTGAACTTGTTTTTGATCATTGGCCAGAAATGAAAAGTATACATGTGGGCGTTACGTCAAAAGATACAAGCGTGTATGCGTACATTAAAGAATTGTGTGCACAACGCGGTGTCCCTCTTGTGCTGATGTATCAAGAAAATGGCAGGCGCTTGCGCTTAAGCACGCGCAAACGCCTGAAAATTGATCGCGAGCGGGTGCAAGAACTTGCACGTGTCGTTGAGGTACTCACTATTGTGTTGTGAGTGCACTGGTTTTACTTGTGCTATCTATTTTGCTCCACTCTTTAAGCGTTCTTTAAAAAGTTGTAGGATTCTGTCGCGGTCTTCGAGGTGGTCGTCGCTTTGACAGAAAGTCATCGCGACATCAAATCCAGAAATTTTATATTGTTGGTGGAGTGCAACAAGTCTTTCAACGAATTCATGCTCCGCTGCGTCCTTGATTTTCTGCTCTGCGGCCTCGGCATCTTTTTTAACTTGATTCAATTTTGCTACTGCGATGTCTGCTTCGTGCGCAATGCGTTGTAACTGAGCTGCTGTTGCTTCAAGAGCCTTGCCATCACGCCAAATTTTTACACTTGCCAAAGCGCGGCTGAAAAATGGTAATTCGTGCAGTCGCTTGCGTTCATTTTCTAAAGCGTTGCTACGCCCTGCTGCCGTAAATACGGCTTCTATAAGAGCCACTCGCCGTGAAGTACAGATGTCTTCTTCTGGGTCAACTTGTTGCCGAAAAGTTTCATGCGCAACTGAACAAGTCCCGAGATATTTTAGTTTAGCCTCTTTCGCAATGGCGAGTGCTTCTTCACGATGTTGTGCATCACAGGTGTGATAGAAGCCATAGGCATGAGCAGCGAGTAGGGCTGCTTCAAGTGTTCCGGCGGCGAATGTACTCATGCTAAATGCATTGTGCTGTGTCAACGCGCTCAGCACGAGAATGGCGATTGTTGTTTTTTTGAACATAAAAACGCCTTTAAGTAAGGGAGATATGCGTCGTCCTTACCTGATCTTTAGTGTAGTGGCTATTTTTCTTGTCTTGTTGCTTCGTGTATTAGTGCTGCTGCTTCGCTTTTTAATGTTTTGCGTTGCTGATTGCTTCGTTGTTGAACAAGAGTCATAGCCGCTTTCGCCTGTTCGCATGACTTTAGACACCTTTCACTCAGTCTATCTTGACTTTCAGCAACCATTCCATAATCGCGCAGAGCTAGAAACGAAATTTCGGCATCAACTGAAAAAGACAGCGGTAAAGTTGGCCGCTTACTTAACTCTTCCCGGTATTTTTGAACAGCAAGCTCAATCTTACGACGTAAGTTTTGAGCAATGGATCGCACGTCTGCGTTTTCAATTACGCGGATGAATACTTTTGCAGTTGCAACTTCTCGCTTTATTGCAGCTTCTCGCTTTTCTGTTTCCGATCCCATGCCAAAAGTGCTTTGACAGGTTAACGCGCTTACGAGCGCAAGTGATAATATGGTTTGTTTGAACATAAAAACCCATGGTTTTAGGAATAATTAAAATATAACATCAGGTATAAATTTGAACTTTTTTGCAAAAATGTCAATATTGAATTTGTTTCATTTTATATCCATTTGTAGTATTGTTCTATGAAAAAATTTCATGAATTGCGTGATCGCGTTCATGTGGTGTAAGTTGTGGCTTGGTCATGGCATGATAAAATTTTTCATCATATGCGCGCGTGTGAACCACGATGGGCATCGGTACGGCGTGGCCTAAAATAAGTGCTTGTTGTCTGGTATCAAGCGCGGCTAAAATTCCACGCAGTTCCTGGCTGTGTGCGCTGCCACCAAGCACTGCTGCAATGTCTTTTTCATCGCTGAGTTGTGCAATAATTTTGGTGCCCAATTGCGAAATAATTTCGTCATCAATGCCAGAAGGGCGCTGGTCAACAACCAGGAGCGATACATAGTACTTGCGCATTTCACGCGCAATAGTGCCAAAAATAGTTTGTTGTGCAGCGGTTGGATTAAGGAATTTATGTGCTTCTTCAATACAAATCATCAGCTTGCGCGGTTCATCTGCTGAATTGTGGCTTGCTAAGAACCGCTCGGTTTTATCGATATATAACTCATGAATACGGCGGGTAATGATATTTGCGACAAGCAAATAACAAAAACTCGCCGTATAATTACCAAATTCGATAATGACGTGCACGCCACGATCAAGATAGGTGATCAAGCGATCGATGATGGAAGTCGTTGTTGTTGTAGGTGTTAAAAATGGCAAACGTTCCAGGCGTTTGAGCTTACGATAGAGCGCAGCCAATGATTCTGGATGTGCGCCAACATGCGCCGCAAGCGCGTTGACGTCCTCATGATGCAGCAACGTTTGTAGCCAGTTTTGCTGGTATTTTGCAACGAGCAAATACGCTGCCTCAAGCGCAGTGGCATGCAAATTGAGTTCATGTTGCAATGATAAAATGTCTTCGATCATAATTTCTTGGTAAGGAATCTGAATGATCACGTCTGGCTGCGCTCCGCGTCGACGCGTAGCTGCCGGATCGAGCGAAAAAATAGCAATGCGGTCATGAAAAAGCTGTTTGAGCCCTTTGACAAATGCCGAGTTGCCCGTTTCTTGACGTGCTTGGATGCCGTACTCTCCATGCATATCAAAAATAAGATTGATGGCTTTCTCGTGCTTAATAAGGCCAGCAAGCACCAAGCGAGTTAAAAATGTTTTTCCGGTTCCAGTTTTGCCAAAAATACCCGTACTGCGTTCGCTTAGACGTTCAAGATCGATACATACTGGGGTGTTCATATCAAGTGGCGTGCCAATGGCAAAGTAGCGTTTTGTTTGTTCTTGCTCATGACCAAAAATGAGGGCGATGTCATGTGCATCAGTTACAAAAGCAGAGCAAAAATGTGCTGGGATCATTTTAACCGGAACAATATGGTGTTGCTCATCTTGCATAAGCAGTGGCTTAACGTGCGCAATGGCATATACCTGTTGTTGGCGAAGTGCTTGTGTTAACAATGTTTGTGTTGCGTCGGGAGGAAAAAACGTGATTTCTGGATTCGTTGTTTGCAGCGCAAGATCTGTGACAAGTGCAAAAAATTTATAGTTGTTATGCACAATAGTGACAAATTTACCTGTTTTTAAACAGGCGGAATCTGTTGTTGTCAGGCGGATGATGATCCCTTGTGTTAAGGAACCACCAATGACAGTGCCAAGATGTGTGCTCATTTTTTCCCGAAATTAACGATTGGTTTAACTCGTAATTAAGAGTGTTACGTCTGTGCGTGTTATATGTGCAAGCCCGTTGCTGATCGTTATGGTTTCTTCTTTGCCGGTGCGCAGACGAAACGTAACATTCATTTGCGGTCTAAGTGTGACAATCATTGGTGCATGTGCGGGTTGAATAATTATGTTGCCATGCATTGTGTTAAGCTCTATCCATGCAATTTTTTCATCACGTCGTTGAAAAGGACTTGCAATATGGAGCATCATGCGGATTCTCTTTTCAGTGTTTTTGCCTTTTTATATGCATCTTCAAGCGTGCCAACCATATAAAATGCTTGCTCTGGTAGTTCATCACATGCGCCTTTAATAATTTGATCACAATCATCGACAGTACGCATACGTGGTATGTATGTGCCGGCAATATTGCTATATTGAGCCGCGGTGAAAAGCGGCTGCGTCAAAAATTTTTGTATGCGCTTGGCACGGTGTACGAGCAAACGATCTTCATCGGGTAATTCATCAAGGCCCATAATTGCGATAATATCCTGCAACTCTTTGTAGCGTTGAAGCGTTATTTGAACTGCACGCGCAACTTTGTAATGTTTTTCGCCAACAATGAGTGGGTCGAGTCCTTTTGAATTTGATTGTAATGGATCAATTGCGGGATAAATACCTAATTCGACGAGTTTGCGTGACAATACGGTGCTTGCGTCAAGGTGCATAAATGTCGTTGCCGGTGCAGGGTCGGTAATATCGTCTGCCGGTACATATACGGCTTGAATTGAAGTGATTGCACCATCGGTTGTATTGGTGATGCGCTCTTGAAATGACGCCATTTCAGAGGCCAGTGTTGGTTGGTAACCAACGGCAGATGGCATGCGCTCAAGAAGCGCAGAAACTTCTGACCCTGCCTGCACAAGGCGGAAAATATTGTCGACAAAAAACAAAACATCTTTTTTTTCTTTATCACGAAAGTATTCCGCCATGGTGAGGCCTGCCAGGCCGACGCGCAGACGTGCACCAGGCATTTCACCCATCTGTCCGAACACCAGAGCAGTTTTTTCAAGAACGCCTGAGCTTTTCATTTCAAGCCAAAGCTCATTTCCTTCGCGTGTACGTTCGCCAATGCCACTAAAGATAGAAACGCCACCGTGTTCCTTGGCGATATTGCGAATAAGCTCCATGACCAAAATGGTTTTACCGACACCAGCGCCACCAAAAAGGCCAATCTTGGAGCCCTTTAAGTACGGGCAAATGAGATCGATAACTTTAATACCGGTTTCTTGAATTTCATCTTCAATTTTTTGACGGATAAGTTCTGGTGCTTGCCGATAAATTGACCAGCGCTCAACGCCATTTCTTATTGGGCCAAGCCCATCAATGGGTTCGCCCAAAACGTTAAACATGCGACCCAAGATGTGTTCACCAACTGGCACCTTAATTGGACCGTGTGTATCGAGAACAGTGTCGCCCCGCTTAATTCCTTCGATGCTTTCAATGGCAATGCACCGTACGATACCATCACCCAGTTGTTGTTCAACTTCCAAATGAGCATGCGCGTGATTTTCGCGGTGTATGACGACAAGATTAAGAATATTTGGCGTGTGCTCTTTGGGAAATGCAACATCGACAACGGTACCTGTAACGCGTAAAACGTGTCCGTTTTGAGATTCTGTTTCTACTGATTTTGTAGGCATAAATAGTTCCACCATGCAAAACTCCCCTCACCAATCAAGCTACTGAAGTTGCTTTGTGTTGTAAAGAGAACATGGCACGCGTTGTTTGCCTTTGACGTTACAGGTATCTATGGGCTGTCTCA
The DNA here is from genome assembly GCA_964432975.1 of uncultured Pseudomonadota bacterium. GTDB lineage: Bacteria > Babelota > Babeliae > Babelales > UBA12409 > CAYSPS01. The sequence goes on from CAYSPS010000003.1 coordinate 28,495, forward strand.
AGTATCATGCGATTCCATCGGGATTGGGATCTTATAGTACGTAATTCTTTAGTAGCTTTTCTGAGTCGATCAATAGTCTCTTCGCTTGTTGAACCCGAGCCAACGATCAAAAACAATCGCGGCCGCTGATCGTACGGCCAGATGATTAAAATCTGTGAGACCATGAATGGGGGCTAATATATAGTCGCATCGTGCAAGCAGATGCGGCGCAAGACCATAGCCCGTGCCGAACAAAAATAGTACGGGTTGTTGGGCAGCCCAAATAAGTTCCTGATCGTGATAGGTAATTTGTGGTATGCCCGCATGCTCACGTGCGGATGTTCCAATTAAAAGAGGTTTTTTACCTGTTTCTTGCGTAATAATTTGTATGACCTCATCAAGTGAATGTGATTGCTGCACCATTTTAAGTGATTGTGCTCGTGAAGCATTATATTCTGGACCATGTGTGTGCCAAAATTCAAGCAATGTGGTGATGATCTGTTGTTGATCTTCAAGAGAGCTGACCACAAAATATTTTTTAAGACCAAACGTTGTTGCAGAACGTGCGATATCATGAACGTCGATTGATGTAATCGAGCTCGTGCCAATACGGCCGTCTTTTAATTGTACGTCGGTGTGCATAAGTGCCACATAATGCGGCGGGATTATGTGGCGCGCTTGTTGTGCAAAGACATGACTTTTTGGGTGCGATCGAAACCAATCAAAATGATGAGCAATGGTTCGTTTAAGCGCTTGTTCTTGACGAAAATCGGCAATTTTTTGATGATTTCCTGAACGAATAATATCTGGTACTTGTTTGTCGTGCCAGATAAGCGGATCAGTATACTCTGGGTAATCAACCAGCGGCCCACTAAACGAGTCATGTTCAACGGATGATTGATCGCCAACAATGCCAGGAATATAGCGCAAGACTGTTTCTATAAGCGCCATGGCTGGTATGTCACCACCCATGAGTACATAATCGCCAATTGAAATAATCTCATCAGCGTATACGTCTTCAACGCGTGCATCCATGCCCTCGTAACGCGCGCACACAAACATAAAATGTTTTTTTTCAAGCCAGCGTTGTGCAAGCATACGTGCATATGTTTGCGTGAGCTTTTTGCCGTGTGGCGAAAAGAATATTTTATATGCAGAACCTTTTTTTTGTTGGCCAGCATCAATTGCTTTTTGTACAATCTCTGGCTTAATGAGCATGCCAGCACCGGGTCCATAACTTGGGCTATCTACACGTTCTTTGGGTGCGCAAAAAGAAAATAAATTGATAACTTCAGAGCTCACACGCTGTTGTTCATGTGCACGAGCAATAAGACTTGTCGAAAAGAAGGGTTGATAAAGCGCTGGGAAAAGCGTAATGACCGAGGCATGAATGTTGGTATGCTCAGTCATGCGATGCGACTTTTTACTCAACGCTGTTGGGCTGAACTGCTTCTGGAGTAGCTTTTGGCGCAGACAATGGTTCAGTTGCTGTGGGGGTAACAGCTAGGCGTTCTTGTTGTTTAAGTTGTTCATTAACAACTTTGCTTCCCTTTTGTTTGAAGCGTTTGTACAATTTTTTGACTGCGTCGCTTGGAATTGCGCCTTGTGCAAGCCATGCATCGATGCGTTCAATGTGAAACTGAATATATTCATCAGTTGTTGGATTATAGGTACCGAGGTTTTCCAAATATAGGCCATTGCGCATTTTGCGTGAATCAATGGCGACAATACGAAAAAACGGTGCATGTTTTTTGCCAAAACGAGCTAAGCGTAACTTAACTGCCATAGGGTTCCTTAAAAATTATAAAAACCATAATTACAGATATAATTAATATTCTGCGGGTGACGTTCTCTTTAAAAGTTTAACAAATCGTTGTATTTGTTCAAATTTTATAAACACGGCATAAATTGCTGCTTTTAATCTGCGAAACACAAGTTCTTCAATACGTGATGCTCATAAGTTTATCACAAGTGCATAAATTTACCGTATAATTTTAGTGTAGCAGATCTATGTGATTCGTTAAATCACGCCGGAAAGGTGCGCATGAGTAAACCACAAAATCTTATCACTGCGCCGCATTATACAACGCTTGTTGTTGGCATTCAGGCCCCCTACAACAAAACGCAGCTCATTCAAACATATTATGATGAATTTTTTAATTTGCTCAAAACTGCGCAGGTACATTTTGATCATGTACATTTAATGAAACTTAATGCGCTTGATCCAAAAACATTTTTAACAAGTGGCAAGCTTGAGGAATTGCGCTTGCTTTGTCAAAAATATCAGGTTCTTGAGGTATATTTTTCAGAACCGTTGACCGCAAAACAAGCACGGCATCTTGAAGATTATCTGAATTGCGAAATTTTTGATCGCACCGATTTAATTTTAAAAATTTTCAAGCAGGCAGCCGTCTCTGGTGAGGGCAAGATGCAAGTTGAAATTGCCGAACTGGAGCACAAAAAAACGCGGTTGGCTGGCAAAGGTATTCACTTATCGCAGCAGCGTGGCGGTATTGGGGTTAAGGCTGGGGCAGGTGAAACGCTCAAAGAGAAAGAGCGACGTGCAATTGAAAATATTATCGCGCGCATTCGACGTCAACTTGTGCAACTGCAACAAGTGCGTGCGACGCAACGCAAACAACGGGTAAGTTCTGGCGTACCACATTTTTGTTTAATAGGTTATACAAATGCTGGAAAATCAACAATTTTAAATACGCTGACACATGCCAATGTACTTGCGCAAGATAAGTTATTTGCGACATTAGATACGACAACGCGCGAACTGTTTATTGACGATAAAAAGCGTGGCGTGCTTTCTGATACGGTTGGATTTATTCAGTATTTGCCACACCAATTGATTGAGGCGTTTAAATCAACACTTTCTGAATTGCAGTATGCTGACATCTTGTTGCAGGTTATTGATGCTTCTGACCCCGACTGGCAAGCGCATATTGGGGTTGTGCATGAGATTTTGAATGAACTTGAAGTGCAAAAGCCAATTGTGTACGTATTTAATAAAATTGATAAATTGTCGTCGGAGGCACGTGCGCAATTGGAACACGATGCGCAAGGATTTATTCCCCATGTATTTGTGAGCGCGACCGATAAAAAATCAATACAGCCATTAATTGATTATTTGGCTCAATAAGAAAATTTCTTAGGATTTTTAACAGCATGATGACAAAAGTTGTCCCTGATTTTTATGCGGCGCTCAATGAACAACAGCGTGTGGCCGTTGAACTGATGCCTGGGCCGGTGCTCGTAATTGCCGGTGCTGGTTCTGGCAAAACGCGCGTTATTAGTGCGCGTCTTGCGCATATTATTGGCAATTGTGATGCCGATCCAGCAGCCATTGTTGCATTGACGTTTACCAACAAAGCGGCGCAACAAATGCGTGAGCGCATTGCGCCGTTATTGCCCTCGCGTGATTGTGCGCCATTTATTGGCACGTTTCATGCATATTGTTTGCGTTTGCTCAAAGAATTTGGTGTTGCTGGTGGCATGCGCGCATTTTCAATTTTGGATGCCGATGATCAATACGCGCTGATCAAAAAATTACTTGCACGTGCCGAGTGCCCAAGCATATCGCCACGTCAAGCATTATATGCGCTCAGTTGTCGTAAAAATGGCATGGGGGCAGATGAAGTTTTTGATAATTATGTGCTTAATGATCTTGCAAGCGCCTATGAGCGTGAGAAAGCGACAAGCAATTGTTTAGATTTTGATGATCTATTAATAAAAGCTCTTGAGCTTTTGCAGGATCCTGCTTTTGCGCAACGCATGCGCGAACGTGTGCGGCATGTACTTGTTGATGAGTACCAGGATACAAATATGGTGCAGCACGAGATCATTAAAGCGCTTGCATTATATAATGGGAAACTCGCGCTTGATTCATTGTGCGTTGTAGGAGATGAAGATCAGTCAATTTATTCCTGGCGGGGCGCCACGATTGATAATATTGTCTATTTCCAACGCGCATTTATGGGTACAACGATCGTAAAACTGGAGCAGAATTATCGATCAGTTAAATCAATTGTTTGTGCGGCACATGAAGTTATTCAAAATAACAATCATCGACATGATAAAAAAATATTTTCAAATCGTGTAGGACATCAGTCTGTTGGTGTGCTGACGTGTGCCTCAAGCTATCAAGAGGCGCAGTATATTGCATACGCAGCGCGGTGCGTGCGCGAGAAGCAACTGCATGCGACGGTTGGTGTGTTATATCGTACACATGCACAATCGCGTGTGATCGAAGAAGCGCTTGTTCAAAGACGTATTGCGTACACGCTCGTTGGTGGCGTGCAGTTTTATGAGCGTAAAGAAATTAAAGATTTACTTGCGTATGCACGTTTAGTTGTAAACCCATATGACCACAGTGCCTTTGCGCGCATTATTAATTGTCCAGCGCGGGCACTCGGACAAGCATTTGTTGAACTTTTTATGCAGTGTTGGCAAGCACGACCGTTTGCTCCATATTCTGAAGTTGCAGCCCATTTGTTGCATGAAGGAACTCTTAAGCCCCGTCAGCGCGATGCGCTTGAAAAATTTTTAGCAGTCTTTTTGAATTTGTCTTCTGAGCTTTGTGCAGCACAGATATTGGAAACAATTTGTGCGCGCACGAAATATGAATCATTTATTAAAGACGAATATGAACCACATGAAGCGCATGAACGATTGGCAAATATTCAAGAATTACATCATGCTGCACGCAGCTTTGATGCATCATCGCAAACAATTGAACAATTTTTGCATGATGTTGCACTTATGCAAGAGCATGATAAAACAAACAAAAATAACGCTCAAGTGCAGCTTATGACTATTCACGCTGCAAAAGGATTAGAATTTGATGTCGTGCTTCTTGCCGGTCTTCAAGAAGGGCTTCTGCCGGCAGCTAAATCGCTTGAGAACGATGTAAATTTACAAGAAGAGCGACGTTTGATGTATGTTGCGATGACACGTGCTAAAAATAAACTTCTTTTGCTCCAGCCCGAAATTCGTTACCAATATGGTTCGCATGTGTGTGCCGAGCCGTCACGATTTCTTGCAGAGTTACCGGTTGCTCATGTACAGCGGGTGCGTTCCTATGCTGATGGTCAAATGAATGCGTGGATCGAGCAATTTTTTATGAGCACAAATAATCAAGTTTCATTGCATGTTTGACTTGTGCGAGCGTATCGGCGGCGACATCTTGTGCGCGCTTGGTCCCGTTGACAAGTACGTGCATAACGTGCGAACGATCGTTGGCAAATTCAGCTCGGCGCATGCGGATGGGAGCAAGCACAGCTTCAAGCACATCAATGAGGTGTTTTTTGAGTATGACATCTCCCAGGCCGCCATGTTGATATTGTTCTTTAAGTTCTTGCACTTTTGCTTGATCAGGATCAAACACGTCAAGATAAGCAAAGACGGTATTGCCTTCGATTTTGCCGGGATCTTGTGCGCGTAGATGGCCAGGGTCGGTGTACATGCTCATGACTTTTTTGGCAACAACGTCAGTAGGGTCGCACAAAAATATTGAATTGCCTAATGATTTGCCCATTTTTGTTTTGCCATCAGTGCCTGGTAAGCGCTGTGCTTTGCTCAACACTGCTTTTGATTCTACGAGCACATTGGTTTGATAAATGCGATTAAAAGTGCGGACGATTTCGTTTGTTTGTTCAATCATGGGAAGTTGATCTTCGCCAACCGGCACGAGCGTTGCTTTGAAAGCTGTGATATCTGCTGCTTGGCTGATTGGGTATGCAACAAAACCCAAGGGTACGCTTTCGCCAAATTGTTTTTCTTTAATTTCGGTTTTGACCGTTGGATTACGCAGTGCGCGGTTAAGGGTAACTAAATTGAGATAATACACGGTAAGTTCGCACAGTTGTGGCACCATTGACTGAATAAAAATGGTTGTCTTTTGAGGGTCGATGCCAACAGCCAGATAATCAAGTGCGACTTCAAAAACGCTGGAATGCACTTTTTCCGGATTGTCAAAATTATCAGTAAATGCTTGTGTATCAGCGATCATAACAAATTGTGTGCACGTATCTTGCAGCGCAACACGATTAATGAGTGAGCCAACATAGTGACCGATATGCAATGGGCCTGTTGGTCGATCACCGGTTAAAATAATATCCATGTTTTTATTCCTAAAGACTTTTTTTATTTTTAATTTTTTAACGAACTAGAATTTACTTTAGTTTTTTGTTTGCAAAAAATAAAGTGCAACAGAGGCTTAATGCGATGATGTATACAAAGGCAATGGAGGTAAATGAGAAAACTAAAAAATGTAGGCCGTAACGGGCCACCAATGTAAGGACAGATGAGCAACAAAAAGACCAACCAGCAGCACGTGCTGATTGTCGTGTTTCCATAATGATTTGTTGTGCAAGGCCATGTCATACCCTTACGTTAAGATATACTGTTTTAATGTACTGATGTGGGGGTATTGTTGTCAAGTTGGAAAAGTTTATAATGATTGTTCTTTGTGCTATTTGTGCCAGACTTTTTAATGTTTAATAATGTTGGTAAGGGCCTTGCATGGTAAAATGTGATTTTTTTCTCCAAGAATCGTTGGCAGTGCGTGATCGTGCACGCGTGCGTGCTGAACATGATCTGGTGCGTGCCGTGCATGTGCAGCGAGTTGATCAACATAGGCGCTATGCTGATACACGTAGCAGTATTAATATGCCGTTTGATGAAGCGTTGATTACAGAAGTTCAGCAGGTCTGTCAAAAAAAACTTGAACGTCCAATCGATGTACTTGTCGTGATTGCCATTGGCGGATCACAGCTAGGAACGTTGGCAGTGCACGAAGCGTTGCATGGGCGCTTGCATAATGAGCTTGGTGTTGGCCCACGTGTGTATTTTATTGATACGTTGAGCGCTGTACACGTGCGCCAGGTGCAAAAAATTTTAGGAGACAGTTGGCAGGAAAAACAGCGTGTCGTGCTTGTCATAGTGAGCAAGTCAGGAACAACGCTTGAAACCGTTGCCAACGCGTGTGTTTTGGTTGAACTTTTTAAAAGACAAAATTCTAATGCACGCGAAAATATGCTTGTGGTAACCGATCACGGTTCGCCATTGCATATATGGGCGCAGCGTGAAAATATTGATTTTTTGCTTATACCACCACCAGTTGGTGGGCGCTACAGTGTTCTGAGTGCTGTTGGTCTTGCGCCATTGGCGCTCATGGGGGTTGATATCAACACATTGTGTGCTGGCGCGCGTGAAGCAGTCGCGCAGACTTGTGCTGCTGATGTGCAACAGTCAATTGCTGCTGCAAGTGCTGCACAGATTTTTGCGTACGAACAAAGGGGATTTGTTGGTGTGGATTTTTTTGTCGGTGATCCATGCTTCATGGCACTCGGGAGCTGGTATCGCCAGTTGAAGGGTGACAGTCTGGGCAACACTTCGCGAAATAATCTTGCTCAGCGGTGCGCGCTCGTTCCCACCGTTTCGGTGTGTAGCAATGATTTGCATTCGGTGATGCAATTATACATGGGCGGTTTGCCAAAGCTCTATACGCTCTTTGTTACAGCTGCAAAGGCACAAGCAGATCTTGAAATTCCAGAAGAATTGTCGGGTATTGCAGAAAGTTTACCGCTTGTTCATAAGCGTATGCACGATTTAATGAAGCGTATTTTTGACGCAGTGCTTGCTGCATATCGTAAACAACAAAAACCATATGGGGTCATCTTATTGGAAAAAATAACGCCGTATGATATTGGCTTTTTGTTGCAAACGCTGATGCTCCAGATGATGTACCTTGGGGCGTTGTTTGATGTAAATGCGTTTGATCAGCCACATGTTGAACTTTATAAGCGCGAAGTGCGTTTATAAGACAAATAGTTATCTTAAAACAAGCCCGTTTGGCTTATTTTTTTAAACTAGAATTTAATTCGAACATTTGTGCCGTTTAGGCTTGATCCAATCCCTTAATTTTATTATACTTAGCAAAATGTAAAAAGCGGCGTTAATGCGTTGCCCGTGTTTGCTTTTCTGAAATGAGATTGGTAAATTTTCTGACAGTACGAAATAACGTGGAGGTTTGTTCGTATGGTTAAGCAAAGTTATTTTTTTCTGTTGTTTTTGAGTTTATTTTCTCCGTGTTTGGTTGCCATGAAGGAAACTCACGAGGCTTCTGTCGAGTCGGTGGAGTACGACGGGCAGCCAGAAGCGCCACATATTGTCCTGAATGTTGCAATACCCCAGTCGGTTGCCGTGCCAGAGTCGACACCTTCGTGGTGGTCTCGGCATTGGGGAAAGCTTACCCTGGGGTCGGTTGGTGCACTTGGTATTGCGTATGTTGCATGCAGATTTTCTAAAGGGACTTTCAGGGTGTTTGCTCCCTTTAGATGGTTGTTGGGTGTTACTGGAGTCCATAATGAGGTCGCAGCCGCACGTCGAGACATACAAGCATTACGGGGTACAGTTGACCAAATGCGCACCGTGGTTGGCGACGTACGGGAAGTAGTTGATGGGTTAAGTGTAGACGTGGCAGCTACTAAGCAAACCGGTGTAGAAACACAAGAGCAGTTGCGTGCGCATGTTGCAGCAATACAAGAACGATTGCAAGCAGCGTCTGCTGAGTATAACCGCCTTGCTGGTGAACAACGGGTGCACGCAGATCAGTTAGATGTCGCTCAGACGAAGCGTATGGAAAATCTCAAAACCCTCATGGATGATGCGCAACAAAAGCTTATGCAATTGAGCGCGGCAACGGAAGAAAAATTTACGCAGTTAAGTGTAGGAGCAGACAATTTAAGCCGCGCGTTCGGCGCGCGTTTTGATCAATTTGAGACTCGTGTCACAGCGGGCCTTGTTGGATTGGCGCGCTTGATGTGTCGACTTCAAAGCCCAGCAGTTAATGAGGGGGCGCTGACCGAATTCATGCAGGGCGCGTCTAGCTTGGGCGTGGCGCCAGACGGATCTTCGGCGCTCGTTGTGGCGCGTCCATCTTCATCGGGCTTGTAAAATATTATTTTTTGCATTTGAGAGTTTGTGAGCGCCAAATTTTGGCGCTCTTTTTTTGAACTTCTTTGTCACCTATGCTAAAAAGCAATAAGGCACTTTTTATTAAAAAAGGGTATTGCAATGAACTGGTGGCAAGAGTTTTTCTCTATTTTTTATTGGACTGATGTGTTTGAGATTTGCGTGCTAAGCGCAATAATCTATAGTTTTTCGCGGTGGTGTGCGCGTGATCGGCGTACACCATTGCTTTTGTATTTTTATGCTTGTTGTGCTGGCGGAATGTTTGCGCATGTGCTTAATTTACAAACGCTCGTTGCATTTTTGCAGGTAAGCTGGCCCGCGCTGGTGGTGATTTTTCTTATTGTACATCAACACACATTACAAAAAAATTATATTGCCGGAAAAACCATTATACCAGCACATGCTGACGCCGCCTCGTCGTGGATTTTGCTTTTGTTGCGCGCCGGTATTCGCGCTGCTGCCCAACGCAAAAGTATAGTGTGTATCATGCAAGGCAACATGATACTTGATGAATTTTTGCAAGATTTCTTGGCACTTAATAGTCCTATCAACAAAGAATTGCTCGATGTGCTTGTTGAAAGTACCCACATTAAAAATAATTCGATTATGCTGGTGGATCAATGTGGCATATTACGAGCTTTTAACGGATGCTGGCAGGCTGGCGCATCTGAGCAATGGATCGATCATGCAATTGCGCTCACCGCGCGCACTGATGCGCTTGTTTGGTCAGTACATAGTGACACACATTTGTTAACACTTGTTGCGCAAGGAGTGCGCGTTGATGAATTATCAAGTGATAAAGCTGAAGCAATTATTGCGCAATATGTGCGCAAACATAGTTTGGTAAATAAGAGTAAGACGCATGAACATATCAATCAAAAAAACGTTGTTGTCTAACGGTGTTCTATTTCTTTGTTCAATGTTGATTGGGTACAGCTTGTGGTTTATGCTTGCGCGTACGCACATGATACAACAAACAATCAAAATTCCTGTGTTTATTTATACGCACGATGGCACGCCAGTTTTTAGTAGTTTTATTAAGGCACAAGTATATGGCGCTCGCTATCAATTGCATGTGTTGCATAGCCAGCCACCACGTGTTGCGCTTTATGTGGCGACACCACTACCAACACACGTAACGATCAAGCCAGATGATATTTTGCTTCCTGAGCCTATCGGGTTAATCTCATACGAGCCCCAAGTGCTGAATCTGGCTTAATAAGCTTTGACCGCAAGCCAAAGTGCGTACAAATCGTGCCGTGGTAACATGAGCGAGATCAGCCTTGTTTTTTTCAAATATTGAGTGAGTGAATTTTCTGGTACATGAAGATAGTCTAGATCAAGTGTTTTTAATACGCTCATGCGTGTTGGTAAATATCCAAAATAGTCATACATACTTCGGACGTTGTGTGGTTCAAGGACAAAGTTAATAAACTGATAGGCGAGGTCTTCATGAGTACTGTGCGAACTAATCGAAATATTTTCAAGTGTAATGACCGACCCTTCTTTTGGCAATACAAAACATGCCTGCGGCATGTCTTTAGCACATCGAAAAACCGTGCTACTTGGACTTAAAACAACGGGACAGGTGCCAGAGGTCAGGAGTGTGCCAATATTGAGATCGGTATAGGCTTCAACCGATTTTTTTTGTGAGATCAAGAGTTTTTTTACTGCCAACACCTGTTTTTTATTGAGTTTTTCGATTGGGCCGAATAGTGCATGTGATGCCAAGTGAATAATTTCGCGCGGTTCGTCCGTCATGCCGACACGATATCCACGCGGTTTAAAAAGTGCATGCCAACTCGTTGGTAACGGTTTGTTTTTGAAAAAGGTGGCATCAATTCCCAGCCCATATAATTCCCACATGAGCGGAATGGCATATTGGTAATCACGCGCTGATGCATGTTCAAGTAATGCGAAATTCAGATCGTTCCAGCACGTGATTTTATGTGTATCAATTGGTTTGAGAAATCCACGTTCGATCAATGATGGTAACAAATAGTGTGTTGGCATAATAATGTCATATCCTTTGCCGTCAGAAAATTGAAGTTTTGCCAAAAGTTCATCATTGCCTTCATAGTAATTTGCGTATACTTTTGCACCCGTTTTTTCTTCAAACTGTTGGATGATGTACGGTTGAATAATATCTGCCCACATAAAAATGGTGAGTGTATTTTTTTGATGATGGCGTAATTTTGATAAATATGGACTGTACAAAAAAGCAACAATGGCTACAAGCCAGGCAATTGGCATGATGACGTACCACGAATTACTTATGTCGTGGTGTTGTTTCATGAGCACACTTTCGTGATTCTAATATGCTTTGATAGCAAGCCATAGAGCGTTTAACTCATGACGTGGCATAAGTAATGTGATGAGTGGTGTTTTTTGAATATAGCTGTTAACCGATTCTTGGCCGCTGCGCATGTATGACAAATCAAGAGTCTGTAATACGTCAGTACGTGCTGGCAAAAAACCATGCTGTTGATAAATAGCGTGCATATTTTGTTGTTCAAGCATGAAATTTATAAATTTATATGCAAGATCTTCATTGTTGCTATATGCGCTGATAACCATATTTTCAAGCGCAATAACAGAACCTTCGTTCGGTAAGACAAACTGGGCCTGTGGCATTATTTTTAGCGCACGGTACATGGCGCCACTTGGTGTGAGAATAACGGGGCAGGCTCCTGAGGTCAGGAGTCCTGCTGTGTTTAAGTCAGTATAAGCTTCGACAAATTTTTTTTGTTTAATGAGGAGACGCTTGATCGCACGATTTTGTTGGTCGTTGACCATTGTAAGCTGACCAAATAAATACGTTGCCGCAAGATGTATTATTTCGCGTGGTTCATCGGTCATGCCGACACGATAGCCACATGGTTCAAAAAGGGCCTGCCAGCTTGTTGGAATTTTTTGCTGCTTGCGTGAAAAAAACTTTTGGTTGATGCCAAGCCCATAAAGCTCCCAGACGAATGGAACGGCATAGATTTGTTGTTGCTCATTTTCTTGTTGCATCAGTTGTGGGTCAAGCAGCTGCCATGCAGAAATTTTTTGCGGGTCAATTGGTTTGAGAAATTTGCGTTCGATAAGTGATGGCAATAAGTAATGTGTTGGCATGATAATGTCATACCCTTTGCCGCCAGAAAATTGAAGTTTTGCAAGCAGCTCATCATTGCCTTCATAATAATTAACGTATACCTTGATGTTGTTTTGTTCTTCAAAGGTTTGTATTAGCTTTGGCTCAACAATATCTGACCAAACAAAAATTTTCAAACTTTTTTGATGTCCCATGAACCAGTCATGAATATAGGGGCTGTATAAAAAGAGTCCAATGCCTAAAATCCATAACACGGAGGCGAGACTGAACCATGTGATATAGGTTTTAAAAGCACCGTTCACACGACGTCCTTTGATTTGAATTCAAGTGATGAGTACATAATGACGAGTAAAAAGCTGGTGATAAGCATGATTGTTGAAATGGCATTGATAAGTGGTGAAACCCCAACGCGTACACGAGCATAAATGTAGAGGGGAAGCGTTTGTGAGGCGCTACCAGCGCAAAAAAATGAAACTAAGAAATCATCAAACGAGATAATCCACGCAAGCAGTCCGGCAGAAATAATCGCGGGCATCAAATGCGGTAAGATGATGCGTACAAATGTTTGCCATTCTGATGCACCAAGGTCTAGTGAAGCTTCTATAATGCTTGTGTTCATTTCGGCAAAGCGTGTATGCAATAACGGAACCGTGAATGCTAAACCAAGGAGGGTGTGGGCAACGATGAGTGTTGGTAATCCAAGCGGAATATGCAGAGATGAGAAAAGATACAAAAATCCAACAGAAATAACGATTTCCGGTACTAAAATTGGAATGTAAAAAAGATGAGCAACATAATCGAGGTATTTTTTTGCGCCATATACGACCATGATTCCAAAAAGAATACTTAAAAATGTTGCAACACTTGAGACGATGAGCGAATTTTTTAAGGCCTGCCAAATTTCTTGTGAGTGGAATAATTGCGCATACCATTGCCAAGTAAATCCGTGCCAGCGATAGCTGTCAGCCGCATTGTTGAAAGAGAATAGCACCAAAACAATGATGGGCAGATATAAAAAAGTATACACGCCACTTACGCCAAGCGCTAAATGCCATCTTCGGATCATGAAGGGAATCCTTTGCTACGCACATGATTGATAAGAAATTTGAGTCCCATTAAGCACAACAAAAGCGCGCTGATGAGCACAAGCGCACTCACGCAGGTGAATGCTGAACCGAGTGGGAAGGCGCGGCTTACAATGAAATATTCAGAAATGAGTGTGCCCGTAAAAAGGGCTTTGCCGCCACCAATGAGTTGGGGAATGATATAATCGCCAAACGACATGCCGAACACGAGCGCGAAACCAAATTTTGCACCCGACCAGGTGTTGGGTAAAATGACACGCCAAAATGTTTCGCGGTTCGTGGCGCCAAGATCCATTGAAGCTTCAATGAGTTGCTTATCAAATTTTTCAAACATGACGTAAATGGGCAAAATCATGAATGGTAAGTAGACTTGAAACATTACAATGATGATTCCAACAATTGAGTTGATGAGATGGAGCGGATGAGCAATGACGTGTAATTTCATGAGAGTTTGGTTGATCAAGCCATTGCGTTCAAGAATAAAAAACCATGCATATACGTGAACAACAAAATTAACCCAAAATGGCAACGTGAGCAGGAACACAAGTATATTTTTCCATCGCCGTGCATGGAGTGCAATGAAGTATGCAACTGGGTAGGCCACCGTTAAACATAGGCATGCATTGGTGAACGCCATGCCGAGTGAACGCAATAAAATACGGGCATGACCGGTGGTAAGGAGTGCTTTATAAAATTCGGTGCTGAGACCAGTTTGGCGCGTATAAAAGCTTGCGCTTACGACGATGATGAGCGGCAACCACAAAAAGAGCGCTTGCCACAAAAAAGCTGGAAGCGAAATGCTGTAGGAAATGCAATTTATGAAGGCATCCTTAATGGTACGCATTTACGTTTCCAATAAAATCGCGTTTTCTTTTTGCCAATACAGGTTCACGCGATCTCCTTCATTCATGCTATCACGTACGAAATGTTCCTCATTTTGCTCAAAAACATTAACTCGTTTACCGTTAACGTTAACTAAATATTCTGTTGAGCGGCCATGATAAATCATCGCATCAATTGTTCCTTGTGCGTGATTTGAAAATCCTTCTTGTGCATGTGCGCTAATTTCAATTTTTTCGGGACGTACACTGAGCATTACCGTTTTGCCTGATTGAGCCCATGATTTTGCTGGTTCTACTGATACCAGAAAGGTGCCTGCAGGTGTTGCAATTGTGCACTCGTTCGGGTTTAGACATTGTAGTGTGCCGGTAAAGATATTTGTTTGACCAATAAAACGTGCCACAAATGAGGAGTGAGGAAATTCATAGATTTCTTTTGAATCGCCGACTTGTGCAATAACGCCATCGTCATTCATGATTGCCATTTTGTCAGAGACTGCAAGAGCTTCACTTGGATCATGAGTAACGTACACGAATGTCGTTTTTAGTTCATATTGCAAATCTATCAGCTCGACAAGCATGCGTTCTTTTAAATGGCGATCGAGCGCGGCAAGTGGCTCATCAAGTAACAGAACTTTTGGTTCATTGACAATGGCGCGTGCAATGGCAACGCGTTGCTGTTGTCCACCTGAAAGTTGATCGATTGCCTTAAATGCATGCTTGTCTAAGTGCACTTTTTCAAGAATAGTAAGTACGCGCGGTTTTATCTCGGCAGGTGGTACACGTTTAATCACGAGCCCATACGCAACATTTTCAAAGACGTTAAGATGTGGAAAAAGCGCATAGTTTTGAAAAACCGTGTTGACGCGACGCTTATTAATGGGCATATCAGTAACGTCAATATCGTCTAAATAAATTCGTCCGCTGTCTAGATGCTCAAATCCGCCAATTAATCGTAAAATAGTTGTTTTACCACAACCACTTGGTCCCAGGAGAGCAAAAAACTTTCCCTCAGGAATTGTGAGGTTGATATTGCTAATAACTTCTTCGTTATTATATTTTTTACTAACGTTTTCAAATCGTATTGCGCTCATGGGAGTCACCAGTTTTTGCAAGAATAATTGGAACGATAACATCTGAGGCTGTGCATGGTATAACGACCGCAATGATGAGCATAAGGTATACGAGCCCCATGTGGTTAGCCCAATGGTAAAAGCCATGAGATACTAAATAAAAAAGTGATGCCAGTGAGCTGAGTAAAATATGCCCAAAATGAAGCCATCGCGTGATATATGAATCCGTATGTGATTTATCGGTGTGAAAAGTAAGGACGAGTCCCGTCAACATGCCAACGAGAAGAAAAATGGGGATATTGGTGTATTCATGCAAGAAGCAAATATGCAACCGCATGGGAGCACCTAAAATTTTACCACCTAGACAGGGAAGAACGATGTCGGATAAAACGCAGAAGATCGCTGGTGTTACGGCGCTGACAATGATGCCGGTGAGCCAACGGCGATTATATCGAAAAAATGTGGCTGTTGTACCGGCGGCTGCAAAAACAATGTGCATAAAATGGCAGCTGTGAAATAGTTGATAAAACAGCGTTGAAGCGCTGAGTAATTGTGCATAAATACTTGCCGTGAGAATGCTTAATAAAATGAGTGCAAAGGCAAGTGAAAGAACTGCATAGGGAAAATGGCATATAAGTTCATTAAGAATTGATGTAAAATCAGCCCCATGATGGCAACAGGGCGATTCATTTTTTTGACTCATCAGGTCTCCGTGTTGATCGATCGTTTCACACCCGTTACAGTACCTACAATATAATGCTTTTTTGTAAGAAGGCAATGAAAATTTTTAGTGCGAAAAATGATGGAT
>CAYSPS010000003.1:44367-52200 GCA_964432975.1 uncultured Pseudomonadota bacterium
AATTTTAATCGATTAGAAAGTGTTGCCAAACGAGAGATACCATGCATATGAAGAAAAATTGCGCGGCGATTGGGTAAGCTTCCAGCCAATGTCAAAACGAATAGGGCCGAGCGGTGTTGCATAACGTACACCAGCACCGAGCGCCTGGGCCCAGTACCATTTTTGGGTGACAGGGCTTTTGAGTGCGCCCGTGTCAAAAAATGGCACAACCGTCGCGCGCGTATGTACATGCACGCGTAGTTCAGTGTTAAAGTTGACGAGCGAATTGCCTCCTTGCGCAATCATGTATGTTATGCCGTTTTGCGTGAAATGGCCATAGGGTGGGGCATAATTTTGTTGGTAACTACGAATGGTGCATGGTCCGCCCAGATAAAAGCGTTCTGAGGGGAGTGTACGAGCCCAACGGCTCCAGATGTGTCCAGCGCGTGCACGCAGTGCAAGTGTCATTCGTGAACCACATGGCACAAAAAAGGATTGTTCTGCCATGATCTTTGCAAAACTGTAACGCGCATGTGTATCGATATGTGCATCTGCTTCAAATGCACTGATGCTGCCACAGGTTGGTTCTCCTTGATTATCAACAAGAGATAGTTGCAAGCGGGGCTGCATGAAGAGGTATGTGTGATAGCGACCGTTATCGCATGGCTCGAAGGCAAGGGCGCGTGCTACCAGTGCGCAGCAATTTTTAATCGCCAATGCCTGTAGGCCACTCATGCATGAACCTTGTATGCGTGAGCCACGGTACATAACGTGCCCCTGTACATTAAACGCATGCGCGCGATATAATCGTGGTGTTGCAGGTCCAATGCAACATTGTTCGCACGATTGGTAGGTAACATCAGTTTGTAGCCACAACTGCTTGCTATAAACATGCGGATATTGATAGTGCATTCCTATGTTGCCGCAAAAACGGCTCAATTGCGTATCAAGCCAAAAACGATGTACGTGTAAGCCAATGTACTTGTAAAGTAACGATGCACCAACGGTGTAACTGTTGCCAAGTGATTGATTTCCCAAGCAACCACCTGCACGTACGCTCATTTCAAACGGATTGTCAGGAGTCACTGTAAGCACAATTGGGTGCTGTCCCTGTAGATCGAGAGTTTGAAGTGGATGCACCGAAAACGCACTTAAAGCACCCAACTCTTGCAGGTTACTGATTGTTTTTTCCAGGGCGTCCTGATTCCACCTTTTTCCCTGTTGATATGTTAATTCTGAAAGTATGAGATTTGTGTCAAATGCCGGTGGCGCAACAATGATTGTGTTTCCCATGATTGGTGGCGGCAAAGTTGGTTTTGCATTGTGACTTAGTGTATATGATTGATTTTTGGTGACATTTGCCGGAGTGCCTTCATGAATCTTGATCTGCCAACCCTGGTCGGTTGGTACGAGATCAACGGTAACATCGGTAAAATTTTGAGTTTGATAAAAGTTGGCGATATAGTGTGCCAGCAGCGGCGGGGTTGTTGGTATTTCTTGATTTAAAATGTTGATAAGCGCACGATTGAGTTGTTCGCGAGAAAAACTATCATGACCTGTCATGATGACATTATTTTTTTTATCAAAATTAACGCATGCTTGTACATGGTATGCATGCGGTCGCATAGGTGTTGCCTGAACATGTATCTGCGCGCATGGATGATTGGCAGCAACGAGTGCTTGCCGTAGTATTAATTGCGCTTGTTGCAATCGCCGTTCGCTATAAAATTTGTTCGTCAAATTTTTTGCTAAAAGATGTTCCAGTTTATTTTTCAAATCTGTAGTGTCTGGGGTGCGAGGCGCATGGAGTTCGCATGATGTTTTTTTAATGTTATGTCGTGGGCCAGTTTCAACAGTAATGCTGATGTTGATTCCTTTATATGAATTTATTTTTTTTTGTTGTGCAGAAACACGCGCATTGGCATATCCTTGCTCTTGATAAAATTTGCGAATATTTTCAAGCGATTCTTGGTGCTTTGCTTCATCAAATGGTTCGCCTGGTTGGATGAGATAAAGGTTTTGAATGTACGTTTTGCGCCAATAAATATTGGTGAGTTCTACGCGATTAACAAGCCAACGAGCAGTTAAATCGAGGTGAACATCAAAGCTATTGTGAGCATTCGCCTTGAGCGCAATGCGAATATGCTTAAATCGTTTTGATTGCTCCAGATAAAAACAAGCATTGGCAAGCTCGGTGCGTGTAATAATGGTGTTTTTAGATAAATTAATTAATCGATAAATAGCCGTTGTCAGTGCGATGTCTGATTGTAAAATAAGATCGTGCATCAGAAATTGTTCTGGAAAAAATTCCAATGCCTGTTTTCCACGTGCCATGTAATCAACAAAAAGCTGTGCGTGAGTGTTGCCGTTGCTGCAACATATGTGCACAATATTAAAAAGTATAAAAATCGCGGCCATATGGTGTCCGCGTACCATGTCTGATCTCATGCACTTCCCTGATGGGCTGCGGTTGTGTATCGTTGAGATTTTGATCGCAGCTATGACCGCAAAAGAACAATAAATTTAAATAACCCGAAATGTCCCCCGGTAGTCGCGATCTTTAACAAAAGGTTCAATTTCAACAATTGACGGTTTTAAACCTTTGTATCCAGTATATAAAAGGTCGATAAATTCATCAATGGCGTTATGTGCACCACTTGCAACAATTTTAATAGTATCCTGGGATTCAAAATTGCTGACACCCTCCAGTGCAAGTTTTTGGGCGCTTCGTTGAATAAAATTACGCACAAAATCATCACTTGCCCTGATCACGAGGGTGATTCTGACGCACTGAGTCATGGCTACTCCTTTTTTGTTTTACGCGCTTATCTTTTTTCCGCTTATAACTTTACTGGCGCTTGATAACTTGATGCAAGAAAAATTTTATGTGTCCATGAGTCTGTTGGGCAGCTTGCATACATTATTTGCCCATCCATGTTGTTGCATGATTTTCATGATCGTTAAAAAATCTGTTTCATTATCTGGTGGCACAAAGAATTCGAAAATATGATGCGTGCAATCACATGTTCGATCAAACACAAGATGATCAAAACTACGCATAATGCTGACAAAGGTGCAGCACGTGGTTCGCGCAACTGTTGCTTGATAATAGTGACAATAGGCCATAGATCGCTTTTTGTGGTTGAATAAAGTTTAGTGTTTGTTACACTGTCTAAAATGTAGCACATACTTGGTATGCGCAAAGTTAAATAATCGTGTGTTGAAAGGATACTATGTCCAACGAACAAACGCAAAAGATTGGATTGGCAACCGCAACTCTTGTTTGTATGACAACTATGATTGGTGCTGGTATGTATACGGTGCCAAGTATGCTCGGTTCTTCACTTGGACCTGCCGGTATTTTGACGACATTATTAGTTGCTGTGAGCGTACTGGCAATTGCCGTTTCAATTGGGCGTGTTGCGAATTTATATCCACAAGCCGGATCTTTTTACATTTATGCACGTCAATGGGGCGGCCATATAATGGGCATTATTGCAAGTAGTGCATACATTGCCGGTTTTTTAATTGCTGGCGGTGTGCTATGTCGTATGGCCGGGGTTAATTTGCACCTCTATTTTCCAATGGTACCATCATGGATTTTATCAAGTGCTGTTATTGCTTTAATTACGATGTTGCATTTGTTGGGCGCACGTATTTCAAGCGTTGTTCAATATGTTTTGATTTGTTGCGCCGTAACACCATTGGTATTGATAGGAGGCGCTTGTTGGCTAAAAGCGAGCTGGGCAAACTTAATTCCATTTGCACCATATGGTTACGCTAATATTTTACTGGGGATGCGTACGGTAGTCTTTTGTTTCACTGGCTTTGAGTCAGCAACATCGCTTGTTTCGATTATTGAAAATCCACAAATCAATGTACCCAAAGCATTAACCTACGCGGTGGTTTTGGTTGCCACGATTTATCTTTTTTTTATTGGTGGCATTATTTTGGCCGTTCCATTAAATTTGCTTGCCGATTCTAGTGTGCCATTGAGCATTTCATTGCAGGGTATTATTGCGCCAGGATTGTTGCACATTATTCATGCAGCAATGACGGCGGCGATTGTTGGTTCGCTCTTTTCTTTGACGTGGGGCGTAAGTACCTTGTTGACATCGATTATGCAATTGGTACGTAATAATACAATCGCGCGGCTTGTGCGGCAAGGAAAGTTTGGGAAAACAACGTGCGTATTGTTGGTGGGGCTTTTGGTTTTAATTGGTTTTTTAGTTCTAAAGAATAATCAGTTGTTTTACTTTACGGCACTTTTTGTGGTTTTTGCATATTTAACGGCGATTATTGCATTGCTTGCACGCAAGCAAGAATGGCATTCAAAGGCACTCGTATTATCGTTGTTTAGTTTTTTTGCCGCGAGTGCTATTTTTATTTTTGCTGCACAGGGCATTATTGAGTCGTTCTTTGTCTAATTTTATGCGGTACGTACGCATATGATAGCGTATGGCAAGCATTGACGTCATGGCAATCATCCGATATGGTATCTTCATAAGATGTGCCGATTGGATTAAGGAGTTTTAATGAATGCACAGGCGCTTTCTCGTATTGGGATGGTGTGTTTGTTATGCGCGCTCCAGCATAATGTTTATGGTATTATAACGACGTTATCTAAAAATGATCCTGTACCGGTTTACACGGCAGACAGCCCATTTGCGTTATTGGGAACGCGCCATTATGAGTATCTCAAGGGTCGCGAAGAAATTGATGATCATAAGCACATGTCCATTGAAATTTTGCCGTTCTTTCAATGGGCGAGCAAAGGACGCGATTCCTGCGGTACGACCGTAGAACTTGGTGATATCAGCGGCAAATGGAACATGATTGCGGTGTTGCCTTATAATGAGCCATATGCGGGTGAAGGGTCTTCCATTACTAATACGAATGACGATTTGCCTTGTGGGTCAACATTTCCTGCAGTTCTGATTAATGCGCGCGATAATTTGATTACTGATATTGATCAACTCGTTTCACCTAATTCGCAGACAGTTCCATGGCAGTTGCGAAGTGTTCAAGGCTTGTTATCATTGCAGCAAACAAGTACAACGTTATCGCAAGCATTTGGTTTTTTCTCGGTTCCGATGAAGTACCAAAAATCTGGCGTGCGCTTTAATGTGCAATTTTATGTTGGTGCTGGTTTTGGTGCAACGGTACAAACTGGGGTGGCAAATATTTGGCAATGTGCATCGTTTATTGATAAAACGCCAACGACCACCGGTGGAAATCCATTTACAAGTATTCAAATTACAAAAGGAAGTGGAGAAAGTGCAGGTAAAACTGCGCATGTCTACACCGCTACATGGGTACAAATTACCAAAGCCGTAAGTTCAGATTTAATGTCGCAGCTTGAAAATATCGTAACGAGTACCGAAATCGGCCAAAGTATTTGTACCTATAACAAATACTCGATGGAAGATTTATATGCTGAATTTTTCTGGCGTTATCCGGTACAAATAAATAAAAATCTAACTACGATGGAATATCCTAAGTTTTTGTTTATTCCATTTATGGCATTTGGCGGGACTTTTGCGGTTGGCAAACCGAAGGATCCTAATGCACTGCTTGGTTTGCCTTTTGGCAATAATGAGCATGACGCGCTTCGTATTCGTGGTGGTTTTAGTTTGGATTTTTATGAGACTGTCCAAGCAAATTTTGAGGCTGGGGCGACTTTCTTTAGAGGGCGCAACTATTGCGATATTCCATTTCCAACCAACGAATATCAATATCCGATTTATCCATTTAGAACAGATGTCCGTGTCCAGCCTGGACGCAATGTGCATTTGGTTTTTGGAATTTATGCACATGATTTTCTTGAGCACTGGTCATGTTCATGTGATTACATCATAATGAATCACACAAAAGATACGATTTGCTTACGCAAGGCAAATAATGCAGCTGGTGTACCAGGGCATGAGACCGTCTGTCGTGGCAATATACATCCGTTCAAACCAGGCGTGCTTGAGTGCATGAGTGAGTGGTCCACGCAAGTGTTGAACGCAACACTAACGTATGCACTTTCGCCTGACTTTAGTTGGGGCGTGGCTATGCAGTTTCCAATTACCTGTAAGAACGCGTATAAATCGACAACGTTTGCAGCGTCCCTCTATATTGCTGTGTAATACAAAAAAAGCCACTCTCAGTACGTGAGTGGCTTTTGATTTATTTAGATTATTTTGTTGACCAATTCCGTTTGTGCGACCGTTTCTTGCGAACCAGTGATCATATTTTTCAGAATGGCGGTTCGTTGTTGTTGTTCCTCAGGGCCAACGATAATTGCCCAGTGAGCCCCCATTTTGTTCGCCTTGCGCATTTTGCTTTTGATTGATGCTTCATCCACCAGTATGTCAATGCTTGCACATACCTGTTTGATGTTATCGGCAATCAAAAGTGCGAGCGCATTTTGCGCTGGCTCAATTGGTATAATTAATGTTAATTCTGGAGCTTGTGGTATTGCCAATTGATTACGCTGCTGTTCAAGTAAGATCAACAGGCGATCGAAGCCGATGCCAGCGCCGGTTGATGGTAGATCGGTGGCATCACCAATTTGCTTCACAAGGTAATCATAACGACCGCCGCCGCAAAATGCACTTTGAGTTCCTAGGTCGTTGCTGATAAATTCAAATACTGTTTTGTTGTAGTAATCAAGTCCGCGTACGAGTGTCGGTGCTTCAATGTATGACACGGCGAGAATATCAAGGTTTTGTTTAAGCTCGGTCCATTCAGCCTGAGATTCTTTTGAAAGGTATTGTACAATCGTTGGGGCACTTGTATACAGTTTTTGGCACGATTCTTCTTTGCAGTCAAATACGCGCATAATATTTGATTCTTTTCGCTCACGGCATGTTGCACATAGTCGATTTTCGTTTTTGCTTAAAAAATCATATAAAATAGCTCTGAATTTTTTGCGATCTTCAGGGCTACCCAAAAAATTTAGATGCAATGCATAGTTTTCAAGTTTAAAAATGTCACGCATAAGCGTATCGAGCATCTTAATAAACCACGCATCTTGTGCGATTGCTGATGCGCCAATGAGCTCAATACTTACTTGGCGGAATTCCCGATATCGACCTTTTTGTGGACGTTCATAACGGAAGCATGGCGCAAATTCAAACACTTTCCATGGTGTTTGTTCAATACGATTTTCAACAAAGGCGCGAACAATCGAGCTGGTGCCTTCTGGGCGTAAGCATGTTTCGTGTTTTTCGCCAAACGTGTACATTTGTTTGTTGACGACGTCAGTCTGCGTTCCTAATGAGTGAACATATAATTCGGTTGGCTCAAGAATTGGGGTTACAATTTCGCTGAAATTATATTTTTTCAGGTGTGCGCGAATCGCTTGTATTGCAAAATTATACAGAGAAAGATCGACAAAATCCTGGGTGCCTTTAACTTTATTAATCATGATACTTCCTATAGGTTACTCTGGTGGGATGAGCATTGAATGAGAATGCGCGCATGATTCTGGCAATCCCCTAATAAAACGATAAATGTATGGGTTGCTTGATTGCCAAATTGTGCCTGCGGCACCGAAGAAACGGATTTCTCCTTCGTGCAAAAGCGCGATATAGTCGGCATACTTAAATGATTCAATATCGTGCGAAACAATCACGGCAGTCAGGCGTAATTGTTTTTGCATCGTGTCCATCAGTTCATGTATGACACGCGCATTGATTGGGTCTAGTCCGGTTGTCGGTTCATCGTATAAAATAATTTCTGGGTTATGTACAAGCGTGCGCGCAAGACCAACACGTTTTTTCATACCGCCAGAAAGTTCAGATGGATACTTGTATAATGCATCTTCGGGCAAATTTACGAGGGTCAGTTTTTCTTTAACAACTGGCA
>CAYSPS010000003.1:52210-66517 GCA_964432975.1 uncultured Pseudomonadota bacterium
CTTCTGCGCACATGCCACGTTCCAGAAGTGGCAATCCAATGTTTTGAAATACGGTGAGCGAGTCTAAAAGTGCTGCTGACTGAAATACGTATCCAATTTTTTGAAAAATAGTATCTTTGTCGGGCAATGTGGTGATGTCAGTACCATTGATAAAAATTTTTCCAGCTGTTGGTTTGAGTAAGCCGATCATGAGTTTGAGCAAAACAGATTTTCCCTCGCCAGATCGCCCAATGATGACAGTGAGTTTGTTGCGGGGGATTGTTAGGTTAACACGTTTGAGTACCCAGCGACGATCAAATTTTTTTCTGACATTTGTGAGTTCTATCATTGATCAAACTCCAAAGAGAATCATAGCCAAAAAATAATTTGCAATAATAATGGCAATTGAGCTTATGACCATGCTGTGTGTCGTTGCGCTACCTACGCCACGCGCACCGTCTGTGGCATTAAATCCTTTATAGCAACCAACCCATGAAAATATCAAACCAAAAATAGCCGATTTAACAAGTCCGCCAAACACATCGTACATACTTACTGTCGATTTTATGTGTGCAAAATAGGTATCAGGTGTGAGGCCCAAAACACTTATTGAAACGACATAACCGCCCATTATTCCGACCACCATAGTAAAAAGCGCTAAAAATGGCATAACCAAAATGGCGGCTAAAATACGCGGTACAATGAGGTATTGATAGGGGTTGACACAAAGTGTGCGCAATGCGTCTATTTGTTCGGTGATACACATTGTGCCAAGTTCTGCGGCTATAGATGAGCCAGAGCGCCCGGCGACCATGAGTCCAGTAAATACTGGTCCCAGTTCACGAATCATACTAATTGCCACAAGCGCGCCCAATAAATGTTCTCCGCCAAATTTACGAAAACCCTCAAAACTTTGCAGTGCAAGCACTGCGCCAGCAAAAGCGCCGGTAATTATTGTTATTGCAAGAGCGTGTACGCCAATGCGATGCATTTGGGTGACAAGTTCTTTTACATTTAGACGCGTAGAACTTGCATTTTTAAGCGCAGTGGCCAAAAAAAGTACTGGTGCGCCAATAGTGTTGCACAGCGCAATCGTCACGCGGCCAATCCAAGTAACGGTTGCAAGTATCACAAAGAACTCTTAATCAATTGGTTCATCAGGTGGTGGAACGGGTGCATGACGAGTTGGTGCGCTTGGGGTTCGCAGCATCGCAGTGGTGCCACCCGCAATTTTTGTTTTCCAAATTGCTAAACCTAAAGAGCCAAGAATAAGTATTGCACCCAAGCCCCACGTAATTTTTTGGAAAATGTCTTGTCCGCCGCTACCACCAAACAACATTTGATTGCCACCGCCCAAATTTCCTAATCCAAGACTACCCTTGCCTTTTTGTACAAGAATCAAGAGAATCATGAGCAATGTGCTTAATGCAAGTAGAAATGATAATAAGCCAAAAATCATACAAGCGTCCTTTATTTTCAGTCTTGAGGGCTCTTTTTTAGTATAGCCAAAAATGCAATTTTGAGAACGTATGTAAGCTTTCTATTATCTTTGAGCTCATTTTACGCAGCTACGGTTTTTTCTTTGTTGTTTTTTGGCGTGTTGCTTTTTGCTTCGTTATTTTTGACGGTACTCTTTTTGCTTGCTTCTTTTTTTGCTAATTCCGTTTTAATGAGTGCGCTTAACTCATCACTTGCATCAACGCGTTGAGAGTAAGCCAAAATGCCACCGCTTTTTTCAAAAATAATATTGAGTGTATCGCTGTTGTCTACCACTTTTTGTGCATATTGATGCAATTCTTGGAAAACTTTAAAGCGCGTTTTCATTTCTTCTTCTTGTAATTGCTTGTTAGATCGTTGTACTTTGAGTTGCGCTTTTTGATTTTTATCTTCTAATTCTTCTTGTTTCTTTTTGAATGCATCGGGTGATAAAGTTGTTGCTTTTGCTTTTAAGCTGGCTTCTTCTTTTTGAATCTCTACACCCAGATCTTTGATTTCATTTTGCAAGCTTTGTTGTAATTTGAGTAATTCTTGTACAGGTTCTCTATCGAGTTGTGTTTCGGCAATAACTTTTTGTGCATCAATAACAACATAATTTCGTTGGCTTTGAGGCAATCTAGCTGGCTTTTGGGCAACTACATCTGACGCGCTCGAGCTCGCCGTTTTTGCGGCAGTTATAGCAGGCGTGCTTGAAGCTATTTTCGTGACGTCATCTTGGGCACATAGTTGTGCTGATGTAAGTAACATAAGTGAAAAATAAAAAATGCGTTTCATGATATTCCTTTATACCTAAATCCATGCATGAAAAGAACGCATTTATCGTATCATGGGTTGCTGAGTGCGTCAATTGCAGAAGACTCTTTTAGTTGTTGTATTTCGTGCATGATGCGCGACATTATGGTACTCAGTGTCTTTAGGCTCTAAAAAATTTTATCGCTAGATAGAGTATGGCACCACCAAGAGCGCACGTCGTGGTAGTAATTTGTTCTATGTTTTGGCGCAAGATAGATATATCTACTTGCCGTACGGCATCGCGGGAACTCAAATGGTTTATGCGCTCAAGAATGGTTATCCAATAAACACGAAACCATGGGGCTGGTGAAAAAGAATTGCCCAACAGTGAAGTTGGGGGAAAAGTAAAGATGATTTCGTCAACTGATTGAGCTTGATGAAGTAAGAAATCGACGGCCCAACCAGTTATATCTTCATGCACATGAGGAGACGCTTCTCTGAATGCTATTGCAACTATGTGACATCCGCTATTATTGGCTTGTTCAAGAGCTGTGGCAAATTCATCATGGTCGTGCGGCGTTCTTATGCTTTTACAACGCCTTTGTATGGACGGTGTGCCTGTGGCAAGCGATATTTTTTTGCCATTTGCCAATGTAAAATGTTGCGCTTTAAATGCAAGAAGAGGCGTGGTAAATAAACAGCATGCAATAATTAATCTTTTAAACATGATAACCTTCCAACAAAAAACATAATAAGCGCAAGGAACACTTTAGTATATTAGCATAGAAATGTGTATTTGGCAATTGAATTGCGGTATTTGTTATGTAAGGTTCGCTCGTCGATGCATTTGGCTTTACCGAAACAATCGGGAGGACGGGATGAATGAAGTTAATTCTTCATTATACGTGAGAACAGAACCGATTGTGTTTCATGCATGACGCGATACACTAACGTGAGTGTTGATTATCAGGAGAGCGTGATGTTTAAAGATCGTACTGAGGCAGGCCGCGAGTTGGCTGCGTTATTAAGAACCAAAGTTGAGCCACCAGTTGTGGTACTTGCGGTTGTGCGTGGCGGCGTTGTTGTTGGTGTTGAAGTGGCGCGTGCGTTTGAGGCACCATTTGATATTTGTTTGGTTAAAAAAATAGGTGCGCCATTTAATCCAGAATTTGCGATTGGTGCCGTTTCTTTAGATGCATATGATATTGCTCCAGAATATAATACGCCTGATATACGCATATATGTGCAGCAAGAAGTTGCGCGCATGCAAGAATTGCTGCGTACGCGTGCACGCGAATATCGTCAAGGTCATTCCGAGGTTTGCGTGGCAGGCAGCAATGTTGTCATTGTTGATGACGGTGTTGCTACCGGTCGTACATTTTTGGCTGCCATCAAAAGTGTTGCTCATCAAAAACCTAAAAGGATTATTGCTGCAAGCCCCGTCATGTCAAGCGACGCTTTTGAGGTGCTTGCGCAGGCTGCAGATAGCGTAATAAGCGTGTTGGTGCCCGAATCTTTGTATGCGATCGGTGCGTTTTATCAAGATTTTCATCAACTTTCTGATCAGGAAGTGAAAGATATATTAACTCATTATTGGAAGTCTCATGATGCGGGGCATGCGTCTGGTAAAATAACATGAGGGCGGTATGAAAATTTTTTATACACCATCGGCACAGCATTTAGCACCATTAATTGGAACCCCTGGCAATTATACGCTGCGCATGTTTAATGATGGTGAATTTTTTGTACGTCTTGATGAAGATATTGCAGGCCAACATGTTGGGGTTGTTACGGCAACAAATGCGCCGGCACGTCACATGATTCAATTACTATTTTTGCTTGATGCTCTTTATCAGCAACAGGCAAAAATTACGCTCGTTTTTACTTATTTTGGCTATCAACGACAAGATCATCCTAAGCCGATGGTTGCGCGTGCTGCTGCAGTAGTGAGCAATTGTTTTAAACAATTTACTTTTGAGCGTGTGTTTATTGTGCATCCGCATAGTGCGCGTTTGCAAAATTATTTGGAATTTCAGTCAATTATGCCATTTAATGTATACATTCCATTTATTAAGCAATTATCACCCGATGTTATTATTGCGCCTGATCAGGGCGCAACGTCTGCGTGTATGTATCTTGCGCAACAGGCTGGCATTGCCTATGGTTTTATACAAAAAGAACGCCAACAAGCAAGCGCAGTGCAAGTCTGTCAGGTGCATGCTGAAGTTGCTCAAAAAGATGTATTGTTATTTGATGATATTGTAAGTACGGCACATACTATTACGCAAGTGGCGATTGTGCTTCGTGAGAATGGTGCGCGTCGTATTCACGCACTTGTTACGCATAACTTGCTTAATGCGCGCTCTGCTCAGCGTATAGAGGCGAGTCCGCTTGAAAATTTATGGGTTTCAAATACGCTTGCGCCAGTTCATGCATATGCACGCGTGCAGGTGCTTGATATCAGTTCCTGTATTGCGAAATTATTTGTGTAGAAATCTTAATGGAAATGTTACGACGTCGGTAATTTGCGTTCCGAGCGCACGAATTTTGCCAACCAAAAATGCGTGAGAAATTTCTTTGTGGAATACGAACAAGAGAAATGCGCTACAGATGAAGACCGCTTCAACAAAGAGTGGCACGAAGGCGATAGCAATACTTGTGCGATACCAGCGCATGGTAAGCGCAAAAAGCGAACATAAAAAGCAGCCGGTTGTTAGTGCCATGATGCGTGCCAAAATAAGTTCAACTTTGACGTTTTGTGTGAGAAGCGCAAGCTGCTCTGGTAAATATGCCTTTAAAAGAAACGGCGCATATGCGATGGCATACAAACAAAAGATTAAGAGTATAAAAATAAATTTTTTCATAAAATAGCTCCTCGATTTTATTCTATAAGTCACTGAGTGCACGTTGAATTTCTTTTGTCGCGGAACTTGCAGGCGTAGTACGTGGAAATGTCAATGGTGTTCCAATAAATACTTTCACCGTGCCGCGAGAACGTGGTATGAATGTATCGTACGGAAAAATTTGCTGAGCGCCATAAATACGGATAGGTATAATCGTTGCGCCCATTTGTGTTGCAAATACACCAGTGCCTTCTTTAAGTTGACTTAAATTTCCGTCCAGGCTGATTTTTCCTTCGGGAAAAACTACAACACTGTAGCCTTGATCAAGCATTTGCCCCGTATTTTCAAGTCCGCTTCTAATTGCTTGATTTTCTTGGCGTGGTAGTGAAAAGCAATTAAATACCAAATCTGCAAGCCATGCTGCATACCAATATGTGTCGTAAATGACATCTTGCGCGCCAGCAAAAGATAATTGATAGCGCCAACTGCGTGGCAGTGCACGTGCAACAATGACTGGGTCCCAATTGCTCAAGTGTGTTGGCATAAAAATAACCGGGCCACGTACATTATGAAGATTACTCAGACCATATACCTGTACGCGCATGAATAATTTTGAAAAAAGTAAAAATGGTTCTTGCAGAAGAATGCGTAAAAATTTTGCCCATGCTGTTCGCGGCCAATGTGCAAGTTGTGTACTTGGTGCAATTGGTTCTTTTTTATCCAAAATGATTTGAAGCTCTTGAACCGTGAGCTTGGGCGTAATTACTGATTCATCGATAATAACGTGCATGTCTTGTTCAAGGCGCGCAACAAGTTCAACACGCTTGAGTGAATCAAGCTTTAAATCGCGTACAAGGCTACTATCTGTACGAATGCTTCCTGCGGGAATATTGGTGATTTGTGCAAGCAAGCGTATGAGCGGGTTTTTATGCTGATGTTCAGGTCCCTGAGTATGTTTGCCTTGGAGAAACGCGCGAACAATTTCTTTTTTTACTTTGCGTGTGGCAGAGCGTGGAAAATCTTGTTCGTGCCATACGGTCCAACCAGTAATTTGTTGGTAGCTGGCAAGTTTTTTATTGGCCATAGTAATAATTTCTTCTGTATCGGGTGCATCTTGTGTAAGTAAAAGAACGGCATGGATTTCTACGGAACCACCTGGTTGTTCCAATCCGATAATTGTGCTGTCTTTGACACCGGGCGTTCTATTCAGTACTTCTTCAACATCTTCGGGAAAAACATTTTGACCGCCAGGTCCTAAAATCATATATTTTTTGCGTCCACGCAAAAAGAGAAAATGATCTTGATTGAAAACTCCCATGTCGCCGGTTTTGAACCAATGATCTTCGGTGAATGCGAGTTTAGTTTGCTCTGAATTTTGATAGTAGCCCTGAAAAACATTTGGGCCTTTGACGAGAATTTCTCCATCTTCAGTAATTTTGACATGTACGTTTTTTATGGGCTTGCCGACCGAGCCAAAACGGTGGACCGTATACGTATTTATGGTGACAATTGGCGATGTTTCGGTAAGACCATATCCTTGTAAAATGATAATGCCAATGGTATTCCACCAGCGTTCGAGTTCAGGATCAAGTGGTGCGCCGCCACTGGCAATAGTATCAAGTTTGCCGCCAAAGTTTTTTAAAATAGCGCGAAATAAGATATTTCTTGCAAGCCATCGTGATTTAAATACATGCGCAATGGAAAAGATTTTGTTAAAAAGCCATGAAAAGCGCGATTTTTGTATGTGTGCATTGATGCGTGAACGAATGATTTGCAAAAATTCAGGCACCCCAACCATTTTGGTGATGCGATATTGGTGCATAAGATCGGCGATCATTGCCGGTGAATGGGCATAGATAATATGAATGCCTTTATAAATGGGTAAAAGCATGCCAACCGTTTGTTCTAAAATATGGCTTAATGGTAATATTGACAAAATACGATCGTGTTCTGGATCGGTAGGGATGAGGTGAGCAACGCTCGTGACATTTGAGGTTAAATTTGCATGCGTTAGTAATGAGCCTTTAGGATCGCCAGTGGTTCCAGATGTGTATAAAATTTCAGCGATATCAGATTCTTGAATGTTTATTTTTTCATATTTTTGTGGATCGTAATCAATCAAGAGTTCATCAAGAAAATCAATATCAATGATGCGCACACTGCGTTCAAGTGAGACGTTGAAAAGACGGTGTTTAAAGAAAATACGCGCTTGTGTTTGGCGTATGGTTTTGTGTACAAATTCTGGCGTACTTTGCACGTTGAGTGGCACTATGCGGCATGCGCGCATAAGTGTGCCAAAAAAAACAATCACCCAAAACGGTGAATTGGGCGCAAGAAGTACGACATTTTCACCTGGTGTAATACCAGATTCTTGTAAAAGTACGGCACATCGCTGCGCAAGATCATAGAGCTCTTTATATGAAATAGTGTATGTTCGGTAGCCGCGCTTGATAGTCATTGCCGGGTGGTTTGGTAGCGCGCGTGCGGTTTTATGTAAAAGGTCAATGAGGGTCATGCACGTCCCTTAGTTTTTCAGAAATTATTGCCAAAAGCTTACTATGAAAGCATCGCTAAACTCAAGATGCCACCGTGGTTTGTATGAGCGCATAGGCGATTGCGTAATCTCCCGCATGCGCAATGCTGATATCGATAATTGTGGCATTATATGGCTGGCAAAAGTTTCCTGTCGGTTTGCCACTCGGTTGGTGCGTGATTTCTATATCATGCCATGGCACGAGATGTCCAATTGCTTTGATAATGCTTTCTTTGGCGGCAAATATACCAGCGCGTGAATGAATTTCACTGCTGTATGCAAGCTCATGACGCGTAAAAAGTTGTTCTAAAATTTTACCCTGCGATTGGTGCACACACTGTTGAAATGTGGGTATATGTACGATGTCACAACCAATGCGCACGTTTTGGTTATGGTCTGCGTTCTTGCACGACAGCAAGTCTGACTCCATCAAGGGCTTTTGCACGTTCAATCAAATCAGGCGAAAAATAGTTTGCCATATTTTGCATTTTTCTTGCTAAAAAGCGCAAAAACTGTGCTGAAAATTTATAGCCTGCATGTACAAAATGGCGCGTACCCTTGGCTAATATTGCGCCGACTGCGTAACTAGCGGTGATGCTTGCTTCATCTTGTTTAAATATGAGACATGCAATTGCACCAGCTCCAGCGCCAACAATATTGTTTTTTACGTAAGCGCGTGTAAAAGCATTAGCGCAAAAACCTATGGTAGCGCCAATGCACGCAGAGCTATGTGCTTTTAAAATTTGCGATAAGTCGTATGCTTCTGTTTTCGTGAACATTAAAAACAAAAGACACAAAAAAGTTAGGGTTTTTTTTCTAACCATGACATATTCCTCCATAACAAGAAATTTAAAGTAAGAGCATGAGCTCACATTATTCTTTAAAGTTTATTTAATTAATGATAGCATAAAAGGGTAAAAACGTCAATTTCGGAATCGATATGGGGACGGCTTGGCCGTCCCCATTGGTTGACAGGTTATACAACGCTCAGTTCTTGTGCTCCGGAAACGGGTTCAATATTTGGTTGTCCATTTTCATCAATATGCAAGCTGAGTTCGGCTTCATCTTTATCAAGACAATAGGTTGTATATGTTTTTTCACTTGGTTGTGGGAGTGGTTGCCCCGTCCAGGTTTGAACGCTTTGTGGAACAGAGGCGCATTCGCCAGCCGATTCTGGACCGTAAAGAACAAAGATGGGTTTGCCATCTCCCTTAAGTGGTGCGACGATGAGGGTAGAGCCTCGTTCAAGATTGATCCAATGCTCGAGATTTTTTGTTGTTCCGGCTGGCACGAGGATTTTATATGATTCTTCAGCAAAAATTGCTTCATAAAGCGTGTCATAGGTATTATTAACAATTGATACAAGATATGTTGCCGGAAGGGCGCGAAGAGCGTGCGTGCATATCAGCATGCTTACCAAGGCAGTTTTATGCATAATCATGACTTACATCCTTTTTTTATGCGATCAATAGTTATTTTTTCTTCATCAAGAATATTTAAATTGTGATCATCTTTAAAAGTAAGTCCGTCATCATAGATTTCGACGATTGCGCTTGCTGTTTTATAAGCACAGTAGCGAACTTGTTGCGCACGTTTATCCAAAAGTGCGCTGCTGCCACGCTCATCAAGGCTTACATTGATTGAATATGGACCTTTAAGCCACCGTTGTCCGCAGTCACCACCGGCGCGAATCCCACCACTGATATAGTATGTTGGAAGCATTTTGCTACAATGCGGTTCGAGTTTTATTTGCATACCGTACGTATCAGGATCTTGGACGGCAATGTTAAATTCACCTTTTTCGTTGGGGTGAACAAAAAGTACTGGTTGCCAGTCTGCACTTGCAGCTGTGTATACCGGTCCGCCCGTGCTCGTCATTGGTTGTGCACGTTGAAAAACCGTGTACGTATCATTGGTATGATTAATAAATATTGCAATGCTTGTTGTTTGATCCGTTGGAATTTCTGTGACGGTGCCTATGAGATGATGTCCCACGAGCACGAAAACGATAAAAACGACAATCGTGATAATACGTAAAATTTTCATACCCCACCCTTTTATTTTTAATTCAAATTCAGTTTATAAAAATAAAATAAGCAAAAACAATATATTTTAATCAAAAAGTTGAAAAATAGTGGAGAGGATGGTTTTTTTTTACTTAAAATTCATTAATTAGAGTGTTTCTTTAACCAATTCAATGATCGCCAGTGCGTCAATTTTATGTGCGTGCAATTGAACGTCGCGCTTTGCAGAGGTTGGTATGTGGTTAACTGCACGAGAAAAACATTCGATAGTAGTTGGGGCAATTGCTGCGCACACTGCTTCATAGATGCCGCCTGCCTGGTAATGATCTTCTACGATAATGATGCGATTTTTACACTGTTGTGCAAGATCTATAAGCGCAGGTGCATCCAGTGGTTTTATGCAATATAAATCAACAATTGCAATATTAATGTTCTCGTCTTGTAAAATCGCATGTGCGGCGAGCGCTTCATGGGTACATATACCAGCGCTGATGACGAGTGCACGATCTTTGCGTGATTGGCGTAGAATATGAAATCCGCCAATTTCAAAATGTGTGTTTACATCATAAATTACCGGTGCTGGTCCACGGGTGGTTCGCAAATAACTTATGCCATCATGATAGTTCAGCATAAGTCCGACGAGTTTGTGACACGAGACAGCATCGCATGGGTACAAGACAATTGACTCTGGAATAGAGCGCATCACGCCGATATCTTCAAGTCCCATTTGCGAGGGACCATCTTGGCCTACTTCAACGCCAACATGTGAACCAATAATGCGCAGTGGTAGTTGTGAGATGCCCGCCATGCGTAACTGATCATGGGCGCGCGTTAAGAATGCGGCAAATGTTGAGGAAAAAACCATATTGTTGCGTGCCGCAAGTCCCATCGCCATGCCGATCATATTTTGCTCGGCAATAAAACATTCAATGAATCGTGCAGGGAATGTGTGCGCAAAAAGTTCAGTACGCGTTGAATTGCTTACTTCTGCATCTAGGCAAAGTAAATGTGGTACGAGGTTGCCGGCTTGCTCAAGCGCGTGTCCAAATGCTTCGCGGGTTGCGATTGAATCTTGTAGCGTATATGTGGGTGTTGGCAAAATTATTGTTGCATGTTTTTGTGGTGTGTGAGTGATGGTGTGTTTTTCCGGTTTTGGCTGCTGTCTCCAGCTTGATTTATAAAAACGCTGTGCGAGTTCGTGCTCAGCAGCAGGGATCTTGTTTTTTTCAAGTGCTTTTCCATGAAAGCCATTTTTGTCTTCAAGCTCTTTGAGTCCATAACCCTTGATGGTTTTGGCGATGATAATTTGTGGACGCCCATCAACACATGCACGAGCCGCATCAAATACGGCAACAATCGCGGGAATATCATGACCATCGACCGTGTATGTATGCCAGCCGAATGCGCTAAATTTTGCGGCAATTTTTTCAAGATGATGTTCATCGATTGTTGGGCCACGTTGTCCGAGACGATTGGCATCCACCAGAGCAATAAGCTGATTTGTTTGATAATGCGCTGCGAGTGTGGCAGCTTCCCAGATTGTTCCTTCAGTTAGTTCGCTATCACCAAGCAGAACGTACGTGTAATAGGAAAGTTTTTTTAGTTGCGCATTGAGCGCCATACCAACCCCAGCTGAGAGTCCGATACCGAGTGATCCAGTTGCAATATCAACAAATGGGCAGCGAGGTGTTGGATGTCCTTCTAATCGGCTATTGAGTGTACGGTTTTCAAGTAATTCTTGTTCGCTTATAACGCCCAATTCTTTAAGGGCGGCATACAACAGCGGTGCTGCATGGCCTTTTGATAAGATGAATCGATCGTTATTTGGTGCATTTAACTGTTTGATATCAAATTTAAGTGCATGAAAAAAAATAACTGAAAGAAGGTCTGCTGCTGATAAACATGATGTAAGATGTCCAGATCCTGCTGCACTTGTTGCGCGCAATGACCAAAGGCGCAATTGATATGCTTCATATGCAAGAATTTCGTGAGGGCTCATGGCACTCCCCTGTTTTTTGATATGTCGTCATCCTACTGCGACTTTTAGAAGTCTGTAAAGAGCTTTGTTGTTGTGGTTTAATGACTATTTCTGATTGACGCTCTGATCGCTTTTGCTAAACTAACAATATATTTGCGTCTGTGCCAGGGTGGCGGAATTGGTAGACGCACGGGTCTCAAAAACCCGCGGTAGTAATACCATGCCGGTTCGATTCCGGCCTCTGGCACCATTTTTTGATCCCGACCGTAATCCAATTCTTGTCATGAGTATCGATTATGAAAAAGATATTTTGTGTTTTTATCTGTGTGTACACGATTCCTTGGTGTTATGCTATGCAACCACGTGTTGCATCTGGAAACGCGCGGGTAATCTGTGTATGGGATACTGGAGCATTTACAGATCGCATTGTACGCGACTTGATTGATCACGATTGGTCTAATGATCAAATTTCATTTGTCAATCAATCGCGAGAAAAACTTAAAGCTGTGTGTACCAAATTGCATACATATTGTGAAAACTTTCGCATTTCTTTTTCTTCTTCTTCATTAAGTCTTGGAAATCGTCTGCATTTGATTCGCTTGTACAACATTCTTCTTGCTTTACAAATTAAGTTGGCCGGGATAGGTGAAGCTAAAAATCTGCATGTCCCGGGTAGCGCGGAAATGGAATAACATCGCGAATATTTTCCATGCCCGTTGTAAATTGCACGAGGCGCTCAAACCCAACGCCAAATCCTGCATGTGGGATTGAGCCATACTTGCGCAGTTCCAGATACCACCAATAATCTTTTTTGTTGAGTTTGAGCTCATTCATGCGTTTTTCCAAAAGTGCAAGGCGCTCCTCGCGTTGGCTACCACCAACAATTTCGCCAATGCCGGGAACTAAAATATCCATTGCCGCTACCGTTTTGCCGTCCTCGTTTAAGCGCATATAAAAAGCTTTGATATCTTTGGGATAGCCGGTAACGATTGTTGGCTTTTTAAAATGCTCTTCCGTGAGATAGCGTTCATGCTCAGATTGCAAATCACATCCCCAGCGAACGGGAAATTCAAATTTTTTTGGTGCTTTTTCAAGAATATCAATTGCTTGCGTATATGTGATCCGCTCAAATTGTTCTTGAACAACGTGTTGCAAGCGTTCTTTAAGTGTTTTATTGATATGTTCATTGAAAAATTCAATGTCTTGTGCACAATTTTCAAGTACAAAACTCAGCACGTATTTCAGATATGCTTCTGCCAGATCCATGTTGTCATAAATATCGGCAAATGCAATTTCTGGTTCAATCATCCAAAATTCGGCCAAGTGGCGTGAGGTATTTGAATTTTCTGCGCGAAACGTTGGCCCAAACGTATACATATCACCAAGCGCGCAGCAATAGGCTTCTTCATTGAGTTGTCCAGAAACCGTTAAAAATACTTTTTTGCCAAAAAAATCTTGCGTCCAATCAATAACGTTGTCTTTTTTAGGTGCACGGTCAGCCTCGATGGTGGTAACTTGAAACATTTGTCCAGCGCCTTCACAATCAGCTCCGGTGATGATTGGGGTCATGACATACAAGAATTGGCGTTCTTGAAAAAATTTGTGTGTTGCAAAGGCGAGTGCGTTGCGCACACGCGCCACGGCACCAAACGTGTTGGTACGTGGGCGGAGATGGGCAATCGTGCGCAAAAATTCAAACGAATGTCGTTTTTTTTGCAAAAGATAATCTGCTGGGCACTGGCCAATAATAGTGATGTGTTCGGCTTGCAGTTCAATTGGTTGTTGTGTTCCTGGGCTTTTGATTACCGTGCCAGTCGCAGCAATGGATGCGCCAATGGTGAGGTGTTCAATAATTTTTTGATAATCAGGAGTTGCGTCCGCTTGCATGACTATTTGTAAACCAGCAAGCGAAGAGCCGTCATTGATGGTGATGAATGCACATTGTTTTTGATCGCGAACCCATCCCTGGATCGTAAGCTTTTTGCCAATAAAATGTTCGTTAATGTTGGCAAGACGTGTGCGCATTGCAAACTCCGCTTTGGATTTGGTTTTCCGTGATTTATGTTATGCTGTTTAGTATAACGCGCACGGATCAAAAGAGAATCTTTTTATGGATGTTGTCAAAATTTCTTGTGCTGATTTGATGTCAGCGCGTCAGTCATATGATTTTGTCGATGTACGTTCGCCATCTGAATTTGAGCGTGGGCACGTACATGGTGCTCATAATATTCCGCTTTTTTCTGACCAATTGCGTGCATTGGTAGGCACCATTTATGTGCGTGAGGGCAAACAAGCTGCGCTTAAGCATGCCTTGCGTGAGCTCGGGCCGCGTTTGTATACATTGGTTGAACAAGCGCGCACGGTATATAAAGATAAAACGTTGTGCGTGTAGTGTACGCGTGGTGGCATGCGCAGTGCGAGCGTTGGGTGGTTATTTAATTTATGTGGATTGCCCGTTGTTGTTATGCAGGGAGGGTACAAAGCGTTTCGTCAATGGGCGCATACACAGCTATTGCAACCAAAAAATATATGTTTGCTGGCGGGAAAAACCGGTGCTGGAAAAACTGAGCTTTTGCAGCAATGGGCTCGAGCGGGCAAGCAAGTTATTGATCTTGAAGCTTTTGCGCGCCATAAAGGATCGGTTTTGGGTGGAGATCGTGCACATCAGGCAAGTCAGCAGCAATTTGAAAATGATGTGGCCTGCGCGTGGTCACTGCTTGA
>CAYSPS010000004.1:0-6040 GCA_964432975.1 uncultured Pseudomonadota bacterium
ATAAGCTTTTGCACGCCAGGATCATCTGCACATACAATAGCTTTGCCATAAAATGGCGCATTGTGCACAAATTGCGTAAAAGTTGAAACAATGTCATCCAAATCTGCATATACATCAAGATGTTCACGATCAATATTCGTAATAACAGCCAATGTTGCGGGCAAAAATGCCAATGAACGATCGCTTTCATCTACCTCAGCAATCAGTACATCACTGGAACCATGCCAGGCATTTGTATCATAATTTTTACAGTGACCGCCAACAATACACGTTGGCTGCAAGCCCGCATAAGTAAAAATATGACTTATCAAGGCGCTGGTAGTTGTCTTTCCATGCGCGCCAGCAACACCAATACTCATCTTGCGTCGCATGAGTTCTGCTAACAGTTGTGCCCGCGAAATAATTGGAATTCCATGCTGCTGTGCACAAAGAATTTCTGGATGAGTCAATTTAATTGCAGCCGAATACACGAGAATATCAATCGATGGGTCTTTGCACGCAGAACCGAAATGGCCAGCACCGATCACGCATCCACATTTTTGCAGCAACAATATGCTGTGCTGATCAAGATCTGCATCACACCCAGAAATGGTATACCCTTGTTGTTTTAGCACTAATGCAAGACCACTCATGCCTATACCGCCGATTCCCATAAAATGAATGTGTGTTTTTTTGCGGTACATGCAAAGACCCTAAAATCAACTTTATTTCAAACGAGAACGAAGCTGTGAAAGTTCTTTACGCATTTGTTGAAGCTTCACGCGCAATTGCTCGACTTCGTTAGGCTGCGAGGTCATTGTTGTCTTGTATGAGCCAAGCATCATATCTTGCTTTTTAGGCTGCTTTAACACGCGTTTAGCACCTTCGATCGTGTATTTTTGTTCATAAAGCAGATCTTTGATCTTGCTAAACATCTGCAAGTCTTTAAGCGAATAAAAACGCTGACCACCGCGCGAACGTGTTGAGCGCAGTCGAAACTCTTTTTCCCAAAAACGAATAACGAAGCGCTCGACACCAACTTTTCTTGCAAGCGCACCGATACGAAACTGGGCAGGTTGCATTCTCATAAGCCTCTTCCTTTTTGTAAAGATTATGAGTCACTTAGAGTTTTATAGTATAACATTGCAAAAAAAAAGCCAGCACTATTTGTACCGACTTTTAAGAATTAAAACTTCAACATATTTTAACCTAAAAAATTTTTTTCCCAAAAAGGTCTTTTATAAAATTGGAGCATCATCGTTTCTATGCTATATTGGTAAAAACGGTAGGTTTTTACTCAAAAAATCCAATTTTTAGGGCTACTCAATGATGAATTTTAAAGAACTTATTGTTCCCTTTGTACTCGCTGTACTGGTAACCGTGGGCATAAATTATTATTTCCGCAAAACGGAAGCCCCAAAAAAAGGAACTACAGTGCCAGGACAAATGTATGAAATTACGCACGATCCTGCAGCAGTTGCACCACTCACCTGGAGCATCAATTGCGACCAAGAACCGAGCAAAGAACCAACCCTCACGCGCGTAGAAACCGATTATGCAATTATAACATTTTCAACCGCTGGTGCCGCAATTGATAAACTTGAATTTAAACATCAAAAAGAACTGCTGACCTCATTGCAAGCGCGTAGCCTGCAAGATAAAGCTTTGATGCTGGCATTTGATGAAAAAACACCATGCAATTTTACGCTCGTAAGCAACACTGAATCAGATAAATCCATTACGCTCTGCTATCAGCACGAACTTGAACACGGCGGACGTCTGACCAAAACATTCATTATCGACAAAAAACTACCAACAGTTGAATTGCTTATCGATCTCAACATTCCTCAACCAATTTCCCATCTTAAAAAATTGCGTATTTTTTATCCGGCGCCACTAATTTCTGACTCAAAACCAACCGATGTGCACGCTTTTGTCAATGATGCGCTTAATGAAAACGCGCTCAAAATTTACAAGACAATTCCAGAAATAACACACAAAACGTGGCTCAACCTCACCATTTCTGGTATTACCGATCGCTTTTTTGTACATGCGCTCATTCGTGATCCAGAACACTTCACATACCGTTGCGCATTTAGTGAACCAGAAGAAGGCAAAGAACTCATTGCCCAGCTTGAGAGTAATCCAATTACCTCAAGTACACGTTGGTCACTCACGTTTTACTTTGGACCGAAACAAATGTCATCCATTCAACGTGTAGACCAACGTTTAGAACATTTGTATGAATATGGCATTTGGGCACCATTTTCAAAGGGAATTTTAATCGTTCTCAACTTCTTGGACGATTATTTGCACAACTATGGTTTGGCAATTCTTGCTCTTGCATTACTTATCAAACTACTCCTGCTGCCATTAAGCGTACGTGGCGAACGCAACATGGCCAAACAAGCAGCCAAACAAGCAGAGCTTTCACGCAAATTGCAACATCTTCAAAATAAATTCCGTGATGACCCAGAGCGTCTTCGTCAAGAAAAAGAGGCACTTATTCGCCAACAGGGCTTGGGGGGAATTTTGGGCGGAGGATGTTTGCCAGTTCTTTTACAAATGCCCATATTTTTTGCGCTCCAAAGACTGTTTAGCTCGTCGATTGAACTTTATCACGCACCATTTTTGTGGATTAAAGATTTGTCATCACCAGA
The DNA here is from genome assembly GCA_964432975.1 of uncultured Pseudomonadota bacterium. Lineage (GTDB taxonomy): Bacteria > Babelota > Babeliae > Babelales > UBA12409 > CAYSPS01. The sequence continues at coordinate 2,640 of CAYSPS010000004.1, forward strand.
TCGATTCTATATTTTGCCAGCACTCATGGTGGTTTCGATCATCATACAATCGCAAGCAAACGCCAAACAAATTAAGCAACAATTCATGACTATCGGTATCGCACTCTTTTTTGGTGCAGCAAGCATTGGACTCCCCGCCGGCGTTATTTTATACATTGCCGCAAGCATGTTCTTAGGAACATTGCAAACGCGCATTTTTAGACCTACAACGGTTTAATGCTGTATGAACATTGTTGAACAGCTGCCAACACTGAATAATCTGCTCAAACACTTGCAACGTGTACCATATTTGGCGTCAAAAAATGTGTATCGCGTCGCGACGCATTTTTTGCACATGAATCGCGGACAACTCGAGCAATTTTGCGCACACTTGCTTGCCACCCATGAGCAATTAACAAAATGTCCAACATGTTGCTGGTGGCAAGAAAAAAATGGCACTTGTTTATTTTGCTCGTCAAATAAACGTGATAAAAAAATTATTTGCATCGTTGAATCGTGGCATGACGTGCTGGCAATTGAACGTGCCGGTGCTTTTCAAGGAGTTTATCATGTATTAGGTGGTCTGCTCAATCCCCTTGAAGGAATCGGACCCCAACAATTAAGTATTAATGCACTTATTACACGCATTGAATTAGGCGTGCAAGAAATTATCTTTGCTTTTAATCAAACTCCTGAAGGAGATGCAACAGCAGCATATATTGCCACCAAACTTGCAAACTCACACGTCAAATGTTCATGCCTTGCGCAAGGAATTCCCGTTGGCGCATCGCTTGAGTTTACCGACCGGCTTACCATTTACAAAGCTTTAGCACAGCGCAATGAATTCTAAAAAAATTATCGCACAACGACGTGCACATCTCATAAAAAACGTACAGGAACACTATAAAACTCATGATGGGATAATTCTCGTACTCGCCAATTTCGAAGCAGAATCAACGCCATATCGACAAGAATCAACATTTTTTTATTACACCGGAATTCAAGAACCTGCTAGTGCGCTCATGCTGAATTGTGCAACCGGTACAAGCACCCTTTTTGTTCCCCATACTGGCGAACGTCGCGCCGCATGGTTTGCTGATGCTGCACGCATCAACAAATCCTACGCGCATGAGTTTGATGTTGACGAAGTACGCGCATTGGGCGCAGAAATTCCGGGTCATAGTTTACCGTTATTACATGAACCAGGTGCACACACAAATTTAGCGCAAGAATTACAAGCTGCGCTTGTACATGATGTGCCAATTTTTACGTGCATGCCAAAAGTCGGCGCACGCTACAATCAACAAATCCTGTATATTCAGCAACTATGTGCACAGATACCAGGACTCACAAAACAATTTTTTGATATAAGCGCGCTTGTTGGGATGCAACGAGCAATCAAAGATGAAACCGAATTGAAAGAAATGCTGGGCGCTATCGGACTTACGCTCATCATACAAAACATCGTACAAGAGAACATCGATAACTATTTATACGAATCACATATTCAAGCCGAGATTCGCCGTTTAATAGCGGCGGCAACTGCAGATTTGGCATTCGAACCTATCGTTGCAAGTGGCTCCAATTCCTGCATCATACATTATCAGCAAAGCGCGCGTAAGCTCGCGAAACAAGAGGTCATTATTGTTGATTGCGGCGCTCGGATTAATGGCTATTGCGCTGATATCACGCGAACATATGTTGTTGGCAAAAAATACACCAAACAACAACAGGAAATTTTTGATCTTGTTGCACAGGCACAACAATTTGTCGCAACGCATGCGCGACCAGGCATGTACCTCAACAATGCTGAAAAACCAGAAGCTTCACTTAATGATCTAATGAAGAACTTTTTCATACAACATGGCCACACGGATACCGTCAAACATGGTATCGGACATTTTGTGGGACTCGATGCGCACGATGTTGGTAATCCAACACTGCCATTACAGCCAGGTATGGTAATCACGATAGAGCCTGGCCTTTACTTACCCAACAAAAACTTTGGCATGCGCATTGAAGATGATTTTCTTATAACCGCAGATGGCGTTCAAAATTTAAGCGCGTATGCACAATAATTTTTAACTTTTCATGGCGCAACGGTTATATCAAGTTGTGCCGTGCGTGCAGGCTTGCTATCCCGTTCCCATGGACGCCGATAAAAGAAATGAAGCACACCAGAGCCTTGTTCCTCGGCTTTAAACATATAGATTTGGTACCCACCGCTACCAACAACGCCTTCTGAACTGAGCAATGGCCGATATACATCATTTTGCAAAGAAACCAATCCCTTGCCAAACGCATCATCAATCGAATTGCTTGGCAACACATCCCATTCATAACCAGTCGTCTTATTGGCATTCAAGATGACAAATAACCTTTCACCCGGTTTTACGGTAACAGGTTTTTCGCCACCATCACCGAAATAAATAGCCCTTGGCGCATGTATGTTCGCTTGTGCAGGCCAAGACGGCATTGTTTGTACTGCAATATGTTCGGCAAACAACGCACTTACACTCGCAAAGAATAAGAAAAAAATAAGTTTTCTCATAACATCCCCTTCAAATTTCCCTCTTTTTACGAGGATGCCATAAAATCATCTATAAAAGCAAGAAAATTTTAAAAAAGTAAATTTTTATTTCTTAATGATATGTTTTGGGAGAGATTACATAACCTCGGGCTTACTGATGCCCATAAGATCAAACGTAATGCCAAGCGTTTGATGTACCGCCTGCAATACCAGCAGGCGAGCGCGACTCTGCTCTGGTTTGGCAGAATCAAGCACTTTTACCTTGCCATAATACGCATGTAATAACTGCGCAAGTTCAATGGCATAATATGTCAATTGATGAATGTGATACGTATGACACAATTGCTCAAGTAATTGTTTAAGCGCAACCATTTTACGCATCAAAATGCGCTCATGTACGCTCATGTACTGTGCATCCTGAGCGGTAACGTGTGCGAATATTTGTGCTTGCGCAGCTTTTTTCAAAATACTATTGATACGCACAAACGCATATTGTAAATAATATACTGGATTTTCTTCGGTCTTTTTGAGTGCTAAATCAACATCAAATTCAAGTTGCGCATCAGCCTTACGTTGCAAGTAAAAAAATCGCGCAACATCGGTACCAACCGTATCAATAATGTCCTGTAATTCAACTAAACGTCCCGCACGTTTTGACATACGCACTTGTTGGCCACCTTCTTTAATGCTCACGAGCTGATACAAAATAACATCAATTGGTTGCTTCAGCCCAAGCGCAGTACGAAGCGCCTGTAAACGTTCAACATATCCATGATGATCCTGTCCGAGAACAAAAATTAAATGATCCGCCGATCGAGCGACCTTGTCGCGCATGTATGCAATATCAGGCGCCACGTAGGTCCATTCGCCAGTTGATTTGCGAATAACGCGA
>CAYSPS010000004.1:6050-8672 GCA_964432975.1 uncultured Pseudomonadota bacterium
CCAAAGTGCGTTGCTTTAAACCACAACGCGCCATCTTGTTCATACACATAACCAGCGGCAGTCAAATAATCAATCGCCTGTTGAATTCTTCCCTGCTCATGCAATGTTTTTTCAGAAAACCATACGTCAAAATGAATACCATAATCAGATGACGTTTTTTCTTGTTGCTCACGTAACGTATCTTTTGCATAATCAGCAAAAAAAATGTCGGGCTTTTGCAACAATTTTTTACCATACTCTTTTACACAAACAGCGGCCAACTCAACAAGATACTCGCCTTGATACCCCTCTTGGGGAAGAACCGCAGATTGCCCCAGTTGTTGCAAGCACCGCGCCTTAAATGAGGCACCGAGTAATGCAATTTGATTGCCAGCATCGTTAACGTAAAATTCTTTAGTCACCCGATGTCCAACAAACCGCAACACGTTGCCAACAACATCGCCAATGATGCCACCCCGTCCATGGCCAACATGAAGCGGCCCGGTTGGGTTAGCGCTAACAAATTCAACGTTATAATGTTTTACGTCGAGATTGGTGGGTTTAAAAAATTTTTCATGCTCATCCGTAAGTTCTTGCAATAACTTGACGTACATGCTCTCATTAAAGAAAAAATTTAAAAATCCAGGCCCAGCAATTTCAATGCGCTCAAGTGCTTCATGTTTAAACGATTGCGCAATTTTTTGCGCGATTACCCGTGGACTTTCTTGCACACGCTTTGCAAGCAATAACGCAACATTGCAACTACAATCACCGAACTGCTGCCGCTGCTCATCAACATTAAGCATTGCCTCAAAACCTGGCAAATCATCTTGAGTAACAGAAAATTGCTCGTTTACCTGTGCACGCAATGCGCTCACAAACGTATCATATCTATTCATAAAATGTCTCATTTACGATGTAATTTAATTTTCAGTTTAATGCAAAGCGCGTCATATGTCTTGGGCTTGAGACATGATCAAAAATACCACATTGTTCACAACCTATATAAGAAAGCCAGAAACGTGTTTTCTGGCTTTCTATAGTTCAATTTATACTAAAAAGAAGTTTTATCGTTTTGTAGCGACATATTTTAAGCTAGCAATTGGTAACGATTCATTACCAAACCACTTTTTGCAAATGCCTACATCCTCACCGACAATTTGAACGGCAAAGCCAACCGATTCAAGCATGCGAATACATTCGGTTTTTGGCAGTGCACCGGCAACACAAGCACACAGCAATTTCTTGTCTCTCTTTTGCGCTTCGGTTAAGTCACCCAAAAGCACTACATCAGAAACATACATTTTGCCACCTGGTTTGAGTACGCGCCAGGCTTCTTTGAATACGTTGAGCTTGTTCGTCGCCAAATTAATAACGCAATTACTCATTACAACATCGACTGAAGCCGAACGAACCGGCAACTTTTCAATATCGCCACGGCGAAATTCTACATTTGCAAAATGATATTTTTGTGCGTTTTCGCGAGCTTTTGCAAGCATTTCAGGCGTCATATCAACGCCAATAACTCTACCAGTTGGACCAACTTTTTTGGCAGCCAAAAAACAATCCATACCAGCACCCGAGCCAAGATCTAGCACCACTGATCCAGATTTTATTTCACCCAATGTAATTGGGTTGCCACATCCAAGCCCCAGATTTGCTTCTGGCACATTTTGCAACTCTTCAAGCGAGTATCCGATATACTTTGACAAATCGGTGCCACCACCACAACAACCACCGCCCACACAGCTGCATGAATCACCAGTTTTTGCAACTTGTCCATATGCTTGGGCAATCACCTCTTTTTGCGCATCGCCGGTTGACTTTTGCACTGGTGCATTCACGACTTGTTTGCCACAGCAGCCAGTAGCACACGAGCAGCCTCGACAACCTGTCACTTCGCTATGATTTCCTGTAACGACCAGACAACAGCAACCAAGAAAAATAACACGTTTCATAAAGAACTCCTCCGGTTAAAAATAAAACGTTTTTTCCTTAAATTGATTATATTTTCATGATTGATAGAATTAATATTCATGATACATCAAATCGAAAAATTTATCAACTTGTAAAGTTACATATGACACGTTACATCAAACAAACAATACATTTTTTTTGTGCACTGGTATTTTTTAACTTGAACACACGACTTTATTCAATGCAAATATTTACCGACACGTACAAAAACGAGTACATACTCGCCTATAAACAAGCATGTACCATACCCAAAAGTGCTCTGCGATTTCTCTTTGAGCGGCAGTTTGCCGACAACCTTGAACCAGAAATTTTACAAGCGCGTTTAACCGCGATTATGGATGTTCTTGACGGCCAACCAAATCAATTTATACCACTTGCACCGCGCAATATTATATCTTGCCGTTGAGACACCTAACGCTTATCAACCGCTTGTTTGAGCACCTGAAGAAGCTCTTTCATGCTTTTGCCGGCGTCCTCGAGCAGTTTTTCTTTCGCGACCCGCCGCCCATCACGCGCAAGGCACCTCGCCTGAAAAACATAATATTGAGCAACAATTTCTGGTGGTGTCAAATTTAGCACCGATGGATGACATCGCATCTGATCTTTTATCCATTTATACAACTTACCCAAAGAATCATCAATTTTTTCTACATCAAGAGGAGCATT
>CAYSPS010000004.1:8682-41699 GCA_964432975.1 uncultured Pseudomonadota bacterium
CCCAATACATACTCAGCGGCACCCCGCCATCAATACTAGGTAATGGATCATGCATGCCAAATATCGAAACTGCACATAAGGTCACCACGAGGATACAAAAACCAAAAAGCTCTTTTATCATACGATCCTCCCAACTTTTTAACATTTTAAACAACCCCGTAATGAGAAGTTGTCTCAAATTATTCAGTTACAGTATAATGACCCCCGAAATCCAGACAGGTATACTTAGGAGAGTTGTGAAGTTGGTTAGACAAAATTGATATCGTATAAAGCAAAAGAAACGAAGAATATATGATTCACAAAAAGCATGGGGCGTCATTTAAATTGAAAGTAGCACTGCAAGCGATAAAAGGTGAAAAGACAGTAGCTGAACTTTGCAGCGAATTTGGCATAGCCGCAAGTCAGCTATACGCCTGGAAAAAGCAACTTGAAGAACAAGGTGAACGCATCTTTGCTGATAAGCGAGTGGTTGATCAAAAAAGTGAAATAGATCGACTTCTGCGCATTATAGGCCAGGTAACGGCTGAGCGCGATTTTTTATCACGTGCGCTCGGACGTTGAGCATTGAAAAGCGCAAAATGATAGCCGAGCAAGAGCATACAACAATGAGTATAAAGAAGTGTTGCGAACTTCTGGATATTACGAGAAGTACGCTGTATTACAAAATCATGCGCACCAATGAAGTGTCGATCATTAATGAGATGCGTGAAATATACGAGCAGTGGCTACCGTCGTATACATGTAGTGCTTCGACAGCGTGGCATGATTATCAATCGTAAACGCGTGCAACGTCTCATGAAAATTGCTGGCATCAAAGCTGTTTATTCAGTGCCAAAAACGAGTGTAAACAATCAAGAGCATGTCGTGTATAAATATTTGCTAAAGGATCTTGCCATTACTCGTTCTGACCAGGTTTGGCAAGTTGATATAACGTACATAAAAATCAGACATGGTTTTGTCTATTTGGTCTGCCTCATTGATGTGTTCAGTCGAAGAATCATGGGCTGGAACCTTTCAACATTTCTTGACACAGATTCATGCCAACAGGCGTTGTACAACGCGCTTTTGAATTGCAAACCAGAAATTCTCAACAGTGATCAGGGATGCCAATTTACCAGCGAAAAATGGATCAGCTGTTTAATCAAAAACGACATTCAGATCAGCATGGACGGAAAGGGACGATGGGCAGATAACGTGCATGTAGAACGCCTGTGGAAGACAATCAAGTATGAATCAATATTTCTGCACAGCTTTGACACGGTCCAACAAGCACGCAACACCTTGGCTGAATACATAGAATTTTATAACAACGAGCGTCCCCACCAGGCATTGAATTACCACACGCCGAGTGTTATTCACGACCTCAACAAGATTCCATCAAAGCAAGATCTTTTCGATAGTTTCATCAATTTAAACCGAAAGGACAGTTACATGATTCCCAAGTTGGCTTAGTTTTTCTGTCTTGACAATTGGGGTCACTTTACAGAATAATTGATTGCACGTAAAAAACAATTATATGATAAACAAGACCAAGCAAATATCATGAAAGGACTTTATGCACAAACTATTATACGGCATCCTTGCAATAGCGATTTTCGGAATAACATTAATCATGTGGCACCGTACTCGCTTTTATGCCGTAGGATTTTTCATGCCCATTGACCGTGGAGCACACACAAAAAACATCTTATTCTTTCGAGGAACCTTGCAGGCATGGCAACTCGGCATTGCAGATGCACATGCAATAAATAAATTCGAATTTTCACACCAAGAAATTCCTGCAAATATCAACGAATCAATCCCTGTACTCAAAGAAAAAATTGACAAGTTTTTAAAAGCCCATTCGTGCTGGTGGTGGCGCGATGATCGAATACTTATAATCGCCGGCTTCACGAGTGGGCAGCTCCAAATTGCCCAAGAAACAGTTAACGCTCACAAACGAAAAATTTTATGTGCAAGCCTAGGATCAACAACACCGCAAGCTGCCAAATGGCCGAATACGCTACAATTGATACATAATGATCGTTTTGCAGCGCAAGCAATTACCATGTTTATTCGACGTAAACAATATGATGCAGTCGCCATTTTATACATGAAAAATGACGCATACAGCCAAGGATATCATAACGAACTCTCGCATGCATTAAGTGAACAAAATATACCATATACATCAGTTAATTTTACACCGAGCACCATTACGCACAGCATTATAAACTCGGTTAATCCTTTTTTTAGAAACACAAAAAAACCGGTGCTTATCTTTACAGGATTCAGCCCTGAAATTACCACTGCCGAAAAGGCGCTTGACGCAAAAGCATCGATCATCTGCACTGATACATGCCTTGATCTGGGAGATGTTTTCGCGCCAACACGCGAAGCCACTGTTGTACTTCCCGCAACGGTTGATTATACCGTTAATACCAGATCAGTTTATGAACGCGTATTTCATCTACTTGAGCAAAAAGATTCATCGTTTGATTACACTGTCTCATACATGATGCCGTTCGTATATGATTTTGCAAATCAACTTGGCAAAATGATCGTACAGCACTTTGATTTAACCTGGCGCTATTTCGCGGTAAGAATCGATGCCGCAACGCCAGGGGCTGCTCTTATTTCGACATGGTACACACCACAACACAACGGTCCAGCCCACGGTGGATATTGGTTCATATACACGCACGATCCAAAAACCAAAAATTTTCACACCTATCGCAAAATGTCACTTGGCAACACCGGAACGCTTGCACAGAGCGCCGCCGCTGCATATCAAATTGGATATTTTTCGTGGGCAGGATTACTTGGCTGGAACATGTACCAAAACATTTGGGAAGATCATTACTTACACAAAAAATATCTGGCAACAAAGCTTTCCTACGATAATTATCAAACAGCAAACGGCATAATTAATTGGTCGCCATCTCACACAAAAATACACCGCGACAAGACAGGAATGTGGAATTTCGCCAGCGATTTACCCGACCAGTACCCGCTTGAAGAGCGAAAATATGAACTTTCTTAACTTTTTTCCAGATACCACTGCGCATCAAGGGCTGCCATGCACCCAGTGGCAGATGCAGTAATTGCCTGGCGATAACGCGTATCGATAACATCGCCGCAGGCAAAAACGCCAGCGCATGACGTATGAGTTGTCGGTGTTTGTACCCAAATGTGCCCGGTTGGTTCAAGTTTAAGCTGATTGTGCAAAAACTGCGTATTGGGTTGTTGACCAATTGCCAAAAAAATTGCGCGCGTTGTCAAGGATTCAGCCTTCCCACTTTTTTTGTCTTTAATCACAACGCCAGTTACGTATTCGCCATTACCCGCAATTTCAGTCACAATACTGTTGTAACGTATATCAACATGAGCATGTGCCTCTACTTGCTTGCGCATATCGAGCGAGGCGCTTAATTCATCGTGTATATGTACAATCGTGATTCGATTTGTGAACCGACTCATAAATAAAGCGTGGTGCATCGCGGTATTACCACCACCAACGATTACAACTGGCAAATCTTTATAGAGAGCGCCATCACACACCGCACATGTTGTCACACCTTTGCCCCAATATTCCTGCTCGCCAGGACAGTTCAGTTTTTTAGGACCACTGCCAGCGGCAATAATAAGCGTGCGCGTTAAAAATACTTCATTTTTGTTTGTGTACACACAAAATGGTTGTCGTGTCAGCTCAACTTTAGTCACCAATCCTGTTATTAATTGTGCACCACAATGTATTGCATGCTGCGTCAGTTTATTCATAAGCGCTGGCCCAAGAATTTCGATCTCGCCAGGCCAATTTTCAACGCCGCTCGTGCGCATTAACTGACCACCCGGTTGACCTCCTTGGATCACCAATGGCTGCAGATCCGCACGACCAGCATAAAGTGCTGCGGTTAAACCAGCAGGGCCGCTGCCCATAACGACTACTGAGTGCACATGTTGCACGTTAACCCCCTTGATTCCTTAACAAGTGACATAACATATAATTGAGCGCTTTTTCATGTATACAATAATATCTCAATGCATCATGAAAAATCGGAACATCCTCGTCATTTGATTTGACTGCGGGATGGACAAAATAAATAAATTCTTTAGTACGCGCACGTTTGGTAAGATTCATATAGAAGCAAATATCATCATCACTTGCTTCAAGATCCTCATGCTCAGCCAACAACAACGTAATAAGACATTCTCTCACCTGTTTATCGGCAAGAGCACGTACTTTAGCAGAAAAATCGTGTTGCAACTTATAAATAGCATAATCTGGATTTTGCTGCAGTTCGTCTAAAATAAGTTTTTCCTGACGTAAAATAGCCGATTCAGGAATTTCCAATGGATATGTCTTAAGCAATAATGCTAATAATTCTTCAACCATCGATCGCCTGAGGGACATATCATTACGAAATGAATAAACTTCAACCATTTTTTGATGCGCTTTACGCTCAGACGACAAGCGAAAGTGCCCCCTGAACGAATCAATGCAAAAATATGCTATTGGCAAAATAGATTTAATTGTAATGATATAACTATACGGATTATTCAGTTGGCTACCAAAAAAATCGTTCAACCCTGGACAATCAGTCACAAAGCAATCATTCACCTTTTTACCAATAAAAAGTGAACGAAAGGGCTCACTTGATTCTTCATCGCTAATTTGAAGCCATAATTTTTCAGAAAAATTCTTTACAAGCACATTATTGCGCACGCCAACAAGCGAAACCTCAAAGAGTACCCAATCTCCCGGTACGACCACATTATTTGTGTAATTTTTTTGATTTGTTTTTTCTTGTGTCAAAAAATTTGTCGCCTGCTTATCGATATCCTGATAACGCTTGCGCAATGGCGCCTTAAAAAGCAGGCGTTTCCAGTCATGCACTAAAGTTGGCTGCGCGGCCGTAAAAGCAAACGTGTATACGGCCGGTTTATGTTGTTCAAGAAAAATATTCTCCAAACGCGGTTCACCAATACTCAAAATTCTTTGGCGTGCCAACTGCCGATATACAAAACCGATCACCGCATATTTAAGCAAAAATTCCTTGAGATGATTAATGACATTTTCATGATAATATGCATCTAAAAAGTGTATCGGTACTTCTTGCTGATTAAAACCTGCTGTTGGACCAGCTGCTTTTTGTGCATCAAGTGTGTGCTCATAAAGCGTATCAATAACTGTCGCCGGAATTGTAACATGTAAGGTACCCGTAGGTTGTTGCGATTCTGATGAAACGTGCAGCTGAAAAAGACTGTCTACACGTGCCACATCAAGGCCTCCGTTTTTATTGCTGGTGCAAGAGGAGGGATTTGAACCCACACTCCCTTTTGGGGAACTGGATCCTAAGTCCAGTGCGTCTACCATTTCCGCCACTCTTGCGCAGCCCATTACCTGGTGAGCCGCGTTGGAATCGAACCAACAACCTACAGATTAAGAGTCTGTTGCTCTACCAATTGAGCTAGCGGCCCACGATTCTTTGATCACCATCATACTATGACAGCGAATAAGTTGGAAGGTTTTCTTTTGTTTGAGTTCTCTCGCGCTTCTTCGATAAAATGTTATATTTAAATTATACCACAAAATTTGCACATTTTATTTAAAGTAAATTATTGGAACTTGCAGTGAAATGTACAATGAAACCTGTTATTTTTACGATTTTTTTTATAATGAATACCCAACACATCAACGCGATGATGCCCGATGTCGAAGCGCCACCCGACCAACGCGCGGCAACACTTGATGGCATTGTAAAGGGTTTTGCAAGTATACAAACTTTTGTCAATTATCATGCACAAAAGGCGCGCAGTGAAAGCACATCAAATTTATTCGCAGCCCGTTGGCTTTTAACTTCTTTGATGCACCAAATTACCCCACCATTAATTACACAAGAAAATACCACGCAAATATTAACGAATTTGAGTACACTCCACAAACTTTTGCAAGATCAGGCTCGCGATCAATTGCGTTATCACAAACTCGCCATTACCATAGATCAGTTGTTGGCAATCATTGGTCAGCACGTGCTCTTGCTTGAGCAATCGCTGGGCACTCCCGATGCAATCAAACATGCACAAGCTGCATGCACACTTAAAACACAATTTTTTGATTTACTCAGACACCTTCCACAGCCTGCAAGAACCGGAATCAGCACTCCCGTACGCGAAGGGATTGCCGGATTGTTGCATATGATCCAACACGAACAGCTTAGTGAAGTAGCTACAAGCGACCCTCTGTCACTCAAACCACTGGCAAGCGCAGCGCTCACAACCGGTTTGGCAGTACTTACGCGTTTGCACACGCAGCATGCAGCTCAAAAATCACCGGAAGCCCTTGCTCAAACAGTACGAGATGAAACAAATGAACAGCCATCAGCACTTACTTGTACATTGCAACAATTAATTGAACTCGTACGCGAAGGTGTAAAATATCTTAACAGCACACCTGAACCAGATGAATCTGCTTCAGAAGCTACAGCGGGCGCTGGGAGCGCTGATCAGCCAACATACATACAACAATTCATGAGCTGGCTACGCCAATATCAAGATATGAAGTTAGAAGAGTCACGCCTGGCTAAATCTTTGCAATTTTTCGTTTTGCCAGACCGTGGTCCAACGACGCTTTGGTTTGCAAGAAATTGGGTACCATCTTTTTTTCTTTCCCAAGTTGGTGTGCCTGATGATCTTATCAGCGATTTAAAAGAATCGAAGGTACCCCCTTCAAGCATCGCCTCTTTGAGCGATCAGGTAGCACGTCAATTTCATATAAGTGAGAAATTACGCGCGTCAATACGCGCCGCAATACCAGGCACGTGTGCGCGCCTGAACTGGCTGTTAAGCAAAGAATGTATCGATGGTATTCAAGCCACTTATGAGTCTATTGATCCAGCACTTGCCATTGGCGATACCGTCGCTGGCCATGCAGCACTAGCAGGTGCAGACGATACACGTTTTATCGATTCTTTGCGTTCTTGGGGAGAACAAGAGCTGGCGCTTCGCAACGCGCTCGAAGAACAACACGGTTAAAATCAGAGTTTTTAAAATCTATATTAAGCACAAATTATCACGATTCCTAGCTTGCAATACGCGCCAAAATCACTATTCTTAATAATGTCTTTTGGAGAGATGGCTGAGTGGTCTAAAGCACTCGCCTGCTAAGCGAGGGTCACGTTAGTGGCGCGAGGGTTCGAATCCCTCTCTCTCCGCCAGTCTTCGCTCCCATGGAGCTACGCCTGGCGCAACCATTTAAAGCGAAGACTGCCCGCCATAGCTTGCAGCAACACAGAAGTTGACATGTGGCTTGTAAATAGCGAAGGCTGGGCTTGCGGTAGAAATTTGTGAAATGTTCATGCGCCCATAGCTCAATTGGATAGAGCATTCGACTACGGATCGAAAGGTTGGAGGTTCAAATCCTCCTGGGCGCACCATTAAAAAGAAAATTTTTGAGAACGTCGTTCTTGGCGCTCATGGTCTTGAAGCGCCTGGATAATTTCGCTCATATCACCAGCAATAACCCGATCGAGCTTTTGTAACGTTAGACCAACCTGGTGATCAGTTACGCGATTTTGTGGAAAGTTATACGTACGCACTTTTTCTGCACGCATACCAGAACCAACCATTTGTTTTCTATCTTGGCTGCGCTTTGCTGCCTCTTCTTCACGCTTTGCGGCTGCTAATCGCGACATTAACATTTTCATTGCTTTTGCACGATTTTTATGTTGTGAGCGCTCTTCCTGGCAACTCACGACAACACCCGTCGGAATATGCGTAATACGAACTGCAGATTCGGTTTTATTTACATGCTGCCCACCGGCACCACCAGAACGATATGTATCAACACGCAAATCTTGTGGATTAATCGTAATAGACTGGTCATCACCTACGACAGGAAAAACGGCAACAGTTGCCGTTGACGTGTGAATGCGACCGGAAGCTTCTGTTGCTGGCACACGCTGTACCCGATGCGTTCCTGCTTCAAATTTGAAAGCACCGTAAGCACCTTTGCCATCAACTTCAAGAACAATTTCTTTGTAGCCGCGCAAATCTGTTTCATGTGCGTCAACAACAACAGCATGCCAGCCACGCGATAAGGAATAGTTGAGATACATTTTGGCTAAATCACCAGCAAAAAGCGCCGCTTCTTGTCCACCAGCACCAGCACGAATCTCAATAAAGACATCCGAACGATCCATGGGATCTGGTGGATACAAAAGCTCTTCGAGCTCGCGCTCAAACACACTTTTTTGCTGGACAAATTCTTTTAATTCTTCATCGTACAACGCTTGCAGTTGCGGATCGGCGTGAGCCCGTTGTTGTTGTGCGCGCGTTATTTCGTGGTTAATGCGATCTATTGCCTGTTTTTTACTCAGCACATCTTGCAAAAATGCATATTCACGCTGTAGGTCAACACGCTTTTTTTGATCTAACTGACGAGCCGCCAACTGTTGTTCAAGCTCATCGCGGCGCTGCTGAAGCCGTTCCCACGGTATTAATTGATCGTCACTTACCAAGATTGGCCTAAAGATTATTTTTTAAATTTCTTTTTAAACTTATCAATGCGTCCTGCAGTATCAACAAATTTCTGTTTTCCCGTAAAAAACGGATGACAGTGCGAACACAAGGTTGCACGAATCGCATCACGCGTTGAGCGTGTTTTAAAAGTCGCCCCGCAGGTACAAACGGCAACGACATCATGTAACTCTGGATGAATACCCTTCTTCATGTGAACCCCAAAAACAATTGATTCTATATCTATACTTAAGTATTACGCAAAAAAGACAAACTGTAAAGCAAAGAGCTGCACGCAAGCGAGTTTGTGGACGCTGAAAATATAAGGGCCTTGCAAGTATTGCCACTTGACCTATGATCAATTTGAAAGGAGCTCTCCTCATGCTTAAAAAAGCCACTTTGCTCCTGCTCAGCATTCTGGGCATATGCATCGCGGTGAGTGGGAGCATGCAGCAATCATCTTCAGTAACCGTAAAAGATTCACCAAATACGCTGCGTACAACCGAATATCCCACCGTACATTTTTTTCTCAACCTACTCGGAATTGCCAACATTCTTAAAGGTGCCGCCGTACAAATTTATCTTATTAAAGACGTCATTGCTATTGATCAAGAGATTAATCTTAAACACTTAATTGTTGGTGCAAGTTTAATTTTACTTTCTCAAATTCTTCGTTTGATCGAATGCCGTCACCATGCAACGCTTAAAAAAAATGTGACACAAAAAATATGAGCCATTTATCATCTTTCATTACTTTTTTTTGTATGCTCTTTATAAAAATATGTGCCGAGCAAGAACCAATTATTGACGTTGTTATTCCATGCCATGAAAAAGATCTCGCCATGTTGCCCCTCGTGATTAATGGTATTAAAACGAACGGAAAAAACGTCAGACGCGTTATTGTGGTTTCTGCCAAAAAACTCGGCAATTTTGCTGAATGGTTTAGCGAGCAGGATTACCCATTTTGCAAACAAGACCTTGCACACCATATTTTTTATCTTCACGCACAAGCACATGAATTTATCAAAAGTCATCCAAGCAAACTATGCTGGGTTTTTCAACAACTGCTCAAGTTATATGCGCCCTTTGTTATTCCAGATATTGCACCAAACGTGCTCGTACTTGATGCAGATACTATCTTTATCAATAAAACAGAATTTATTGATCACGGAAACCACGCATTATATGACGCACGCGACGAGTATCTTGGCCCCTACTTTTTACACGCCTGGGAACTCGTACCGCGTCTTGAAAAAATGTTTGCTGCATATTCGGGAATAGCTCATCACATGCTTTTTCAAAAAAACGTTTTACAGAACCTGTTCAATGTTGTCGAAGAACATCATAAAAAACCTTTCTGGCAAGCATTTTGTGCATGCATAAACAAATTCTCCATATACTGCGAACCCTGCGCATCAGAGTACGAAATTTATTTTAATTTTGTGTTCCAACGATATGCTCATCAAGCGCGCATTAGAAAATTACACTGGGAAAATATGCGCTTTGATCATGTACCAATCAAAGAAATTGCATACTATAAAAAACTTGGCTATCATTGCATTTCATGCCATATTCCAAGCAAACAAAATGCCTGAGCCATTAGAATGAGTTAACAATCTTATGTATAAAAAAACTCTTTTTTTATTTATTGTCACTACTGATACTTTTTCAACGCCACCGCTAACAATGGTCTGCAACTCATTTAACCGACCAATGCAACTTTATGCGCATTTAGAATCAGTCAAAAAATTCATACCCAACTTACAAGACGTACATATTATCTATCGTGCAAGCAATAAAAAATATTTGGATGCATATCACATCGTACAAAAGGATTTTTCAGATTATAAATTTCATCAACAAGGAATAACTCCACATACTGATTACAAACCACTCATCATGCAAAGTGCATTCACCCCAATGAATGGTTATATCATGTTTAGCGTTGACGACATCATCGTAAAGGACTTTATCGATGTAGAACTCTGTATGAGTACATTACAAAAAACAGGTGCTTATGGCTTTTATTTACGACTTGGTAAAAATATTAATTATTGTTACATGCTTGGAAAAAAGTCATTGCTTCCACGACATCGTGCAATAAGCAATGATATCATCAGCTGGTCTTTTCTTGACGGCACCGGTGATTGGCGATATCCGCACAGTGTAGATATGTCTATTTACAAAAAATCTGATGTCGTTATTTTTTTTAGAAAAAACAATTTTTCTAACCCCAATACACTCGAAAGCACATGGACCAGATTTCCAAGCAAAAATAATTTTGGTTTATGTTTTAATGAATCAAAAATCGTTAACATTCCTGCAAATCTCGTTAATCCAAGCAAAAATCGCCATGCGAAAATCAATGACTATACGCCAGAAGCATTACTTAACAAATTTCTTGAAGGTTATAAAATCGATACAACCAAATTTTATCGTATTGCAAATAATTCACCGCATCAGGAATATCCCTTCAACTTTGTTCTTCGTGAAGGAAATTCATGAACATTAACGAAATTCATGCATATCAAATTTATGATTCACGTGGCCTGCCAACGGTTGCCTGTGATATCATTCTGAATAATGCAATTCACGCACATGCCAGTGTTCCTTCAGGCGCATCGGTGGGTATTCACGAAGCACTCGAGTTGCGTGATGGGGGCAGTGCGTTCATGGGAAAAGGTGTCAGCACTGCAATTGATCATATTCACAAGATCATTGCGCCTGCGCTTATTGGCAAAGAACTTGATGCGATCGGCATGGACAAGATCATCAAATCTCTTGATCCGTCACCACAAAAAAAAGAGCTCGGTGCAAATGCGACACTTGCCGTGAGCATGGCGCTTTTTCGCGCACATGCACAAACACTGGGGGTAGAGCTTTATGACTTTATCGCCCGATCACTTGATAAGACAGAAGTGACACTGCCCATTCCGGTACTTAATTTTATCAATGGCGGTGCTCATGCGCATAACAATCTTGCAATACAAGAATATATGATTATCCCTTACGGCGCACACACCTTTGCACAAGCAATGACTTATGCAGTTGAAATTTTTTATGCACTCAAAAAACTGTTACAAGAGCATAACAAACCAACGTACACCGGAGATGAGGGTGGATTTGCACCATCATTTGCAAACAGTATTGAACCGCTTGAATTTCTCATGCGCGCAATTGAACGTGCAAACATTGATTCTTCTACGGTCGCGCTTGGGCTTGATGTTGCTGCATCGCAGTTTTATAACGAAGTTACATGCACTTACACGATTGATCAGCAAATATTATCTGCAAACGCACTCATAGATTTTTACGATCAGCTTATGCAAAAATTTCCCATTATTTATCTTGAAGATCCATGCGCACAAGACGATTGGACAAGCTGGCAAGAAATACAAAAACGTATAGGCAATCGCGCAACTATCATTGGCGACGATTTACTCGTCACACAATCGGCGCGCATGCTGCATGCGCTGAAAAATGGTGCTGCGCATGGCGCAATCATCAAACCAAACCAAGTTGGAACGGTGAGCGAAAGTTTGGAATTCGCACTTTTGTGTCAAGAACATCAATGGACGACCGTAGCTTCTCACCGCTCAGGTGAAACATGCGACTGTTTTATTGCAGATTTTGCGCTCGGCGTTGGCGCCAATTACATAAAATGCGGTGGATGTAGCCATGGTGAACGTTTAGCAAAATACAATCGGTTACTTCAGGTCGAAAATTTATATACTGAAAGCTCTTTATAACCTAATTCAAAAGCGGATTTTCTTCTTGCGCCAATAATGTTTTCAATTTATCGGAAGAAATTGATTTTGGCATGATTTTTGGTGCCATTGTTGCAGGTCTTTCGCTTGGCTCACTTGGCGCAAGAGCTTCGGTCCAATCACCACGCGCTTCATAGTCCTTCAGTGCCTGACCGAGCTCTATACTGTCTTCTGGATAGAACAACAGTCGTGCAATTGGGTCTTGCAAACAACGCGTGCCTTCTGAAGATTTTACAAACAACTTAGAACAACCAACCAATGCACTATCTTTGATAAATTGTTTGGATAAATAATCAATTTTTTCATGTGAAAATTCCGAAACGCCACGTCCCGCAACAGAAACTGGCGCAATACGCGTTGGCACCACAAAAATCATTAAATTGCGATGTCTATATTGACGCGTGTGACTTTTGAAAAAATACCCCAACAACGGAACCCGTGAAATAACGGGCACGGCAGGAACACTGTCAACAACCGATGACCGCGCGATACCACCTAATACAAGAACCTGACGATGTCCAACATTTGCATTTGTAGCTACCGTACGCTTCGTAATAACTTTTGCTGCAAGAAAATCATTTGCTTTGACCGAAATTTCTAAATTAATGTTGTCTGGCGGCATGCTAATGCGTGGTCGAATAATTACTTCGGTCGCCGCTTTACGTTCAAAGTATTTAATGACAGCCGTACCACCAACGCTAGATTGGTCAACAGCACCCTGCTCCATGCGAATATCAACCGATTCAACTTTTGCAGGTTCATTATTTTTTGTAATTAAAAATGGTTGTGAAACTATTTTTGCATCTTCGATATTGCGTAATAACGAAATAACTGCGGCAATGCCATTGCCATCTTTAAATGTTAAGATGGTCGAACCTGCTGCTTGATCTTGAGCCAAATTATAACCACTGTCTTCATAACTTTGCTGCGAAAGCAAGTCAGATTCAATGCCAGCCGCACTATCAATCTTCGTGGTATCAGGTTTTGCATAAGTACCCGCGGTATAATCAACTAACGGCCCGTCAAGTTGCGCACTCTGCCATTTGAAATTATCACTGCCCTTAAGATTGGTAATACGGCGCAACTGTGTGCCCAATTTATTTGATGCTTCATAGGTAAGATCAACAATAAGCACTTCAATTGCCACTTGCCATTGTTCTTGATCAAGTTGATCAATAAGCTTTTCAAGAATACGCCAATCGCGTTGCGTGCAGGCAATAATCAAATTATTGCCCCCTATGGTAATTCCTTGCGCTTTCTTTTTTTCTTTCACGCCAACATCGGTTGAACTTTCAATCTTTTTTGTCTGATCGTCTTGCGCCACTTCTTCTTGTTCAGCCCTGATAATAACAGTACCCAACGGCTTGCCTGCCGTTTCTCCCGTTGATTGGCCAGCCTGTTGCTTAATCAATTTCGTCAACGTTTCTGCAAACGGCGCTGCTTTCAAGTACCGCAACTGTTTGACATGCAAAACCGTTTTGTCAGCATCAAGCGGCTTATCTAGATATTTTTTTACAAAATCTTTAACACGCTGTACAGAGTCTTGCAAACCAAACACCACAATAGAATTCGTTTGGCCTATCACCGATACCCGCGTGCTTGCAGAAAAATAATTTTTTGTATTTTTGTTCGGCTCAGCAACCAGAGGAAATCTAAACTGCTCTTCTTGACTGCGTGGCGGAATTAATGCATTTAAAACGTCGGCAACTTCTTTTGCACTCGTATGAACAATCGGAACAACTTCAATTGCTTCACGAAAACCACCTTGATCTAATTCCTGTAAAATTGTCATCAGCGAACGAATAGTTTGCGCATTTCCGGTAATCAATAATGAATTGTAGGCATCGTCAAGCATATATTGCGCTGATTGTTGCGCAGGCAACATATCTTTTAGAATAGTATCCAAATTCGCTTTTGATTCGGCATCTTTTAAATTAATATTTTGAAAATAATATAAATACCGAATACATGATTCACTGTGTGGCAACACCTCAATTGGCGTATTGACATATAATGGTGCTGCTTCGCGCTGAGCACTATCTAGTGGCTTAATGGTATACGTACTTTTATCAAGTTCACATATGGCAAAACCGGCAATATTGAGCATGGCAACCAACAGCTCCCAGGCTTGTGCCAATGTAATTTTATGCACCACATTAAATGTAACGGTGGTTTCTGCAAGTTTTTTTTGGTCAGTCGGCAAAATAACATTAACGCGTTTTTGCGCTGCCATGCGATTAACAACATCGAGAAGTTTATCATTGTTGAGTGAAAAATAGAGCATATGTTCATGCGGTGCTGCTTGCGAAGAAGACGTATCTCCCGCATATACAGTCAAACACAGGAGAGTGATAAAAACCAAAATCACATTTTGTTTCATCATGGTTTTACCATTACTCATTCTCACTCCGTTTCAAACGTTGCTGCGGTTTCGGCTTTATGTTGTAAAGTACTGAGCGCAATTGTCACATCAAGTGCATTATCTTTTTTTGAACGCACCAAATCAACCATTTTAATATCAATACGATTATTTTGTTCCAACTCCTGGAGCAATCGCACCAACTGCTGCATGTTTAAATCAACAAATTCTGCATCCATTTTAACTTCTTGATAGCCAAGCGATTGCAACTGTTCCAAATCATTAATCGTAACGGGATAAGATTTTAAATTATTTTTAATACCCAAATGTGCAACAAGTGTTTCTATATATTCTGAAAGTTTAAAGTGTTTATCCTGATCAATAATCGCTTGCCCACGTTGTTGCTCTTGCTTTAAAAATTCATTGCGTGACAAAAGGTCTCGTATCTTCACACGATCAGCATTAATCGCAATCATTTCACGACGCAATTTTCCTAACGAGCGTACCTGCAGGTACATCAATCCACCAAAAAATAAGACCAAACCACCAACAATTATCGCTAAGACGCGTCGTTGTTGTTTTTCATCAAGTTGCCATAAAACATTCATTAGTGATTGCACGACGCGATTCATGATCTACTCCTGTCCATTGGTGATCACCAATTTAACTTCAAAACTCGTCTCTTGTGGAATCGAAACCAGGGCAAAAAGCTTGGAGCCTGCAAGTTCTTCTTCAAATACTTTGAGTGCTTTGTAATCGCGCACACTGCCTTTGAGCATGATACTTTTTTTGGTCATCGCGAGATGTTGTAATTGCAATCCAATACCCACGCGATCAATTTTAACACACAATTCTTGCAAATATTTCAAAAATGAATGACGATTAACAATCGAAAAACCTTCCCAAATTGTTTCTCGCGCATCAAGCTCCTGTTGTGCACTATTGACGGCAGCAGGTAAATTTTTCTCTGTTATGCCAAATTCTTGGTTCAATTGTTGAACAGCAACAGCACGCGCTCGACGCACCTGTGCACGAACATGAAAATAACGCCAATACCCAACACTCAATAGCAAGCCCAGAGCACACATAAACACGAGTGCACCAGTAATTAATTGTTGACGAATCAATTGCTCGCTTTTTTTTGTTTCATACGCACTCAATACATCAAATCTACTTGCATACCCAAAGGGATACACGGCGCCCAAAGATAGTACATGAACTGATGTCAGCGCTGGCAATGCTGCACGCGCGCGCAGCTGTGGCGGATTAAAAATATTTATCGTGTCAAACGATGCCGTTGGAATACCAAAAATTTCCCGCATGTGCTGATCAAGCCCCTTGAAATACAACCCACGCACAAGCACAACCACACGCGCAATGGATTCAAAATCATGTATTTGCGTTGCAAATGCTTCAAATGTCATCTGTATCGGGGAACAGAGCACAGCAATTTCATCTGACACAGCCTGATCAAACACAGATTCATCAGTCTTTTCAATACCAAAACGCACCAAATGCTCGCTGATTACCGCAGGTGTTTTTTTTGTTCGATCAGCAACTGACTTTATAAATGAATTTACCCCGTGCGCCAATGTGCGCACGGCACACAATTGTTGATTTTTGATATAAGCAATCGTACTAAATTGTGAATTCAAATCAATAAGCGCAACAGCTCCTTTGAGCGCAGCATATCGTGGATGCACAAGCCACATGGTATACAAGGCAAACATATCGACTGTTAAACTTGCAAGCTCGACATGTGCCTGATCAAACAAATCAACGTAATAAGTAAGATCTTTTTTTTGAACAATACCAACTAAAATTTGTGAACTTTTTTTATCTGGCGCAACAGCTGTTACAATAAAATCAAAGGCAACATCGGCAATTGAAAATGGAATTTGCTGTTCAAGCTCAAAGGGCAAAACCTGTCTAATTTTATCAACATCAATAAAAGGCAATGTTAATTCTTTAAAAACAACAATATTATTAGGTAATGCCATACGTACTGCAGCGGCCGGACCAATTTTTTTACCCAACTGAATCAGTGCACGAACAACCGCTTGCTCCCAGGTCTCTTCATCAGCTTTTACAATGGGCTCTTGATACGCATCGGTTACCAAAACGGTTCTTCCAGAAACCTGAACAGTCGTTGCAACAAGGGCACTTTTTGTAATTTCAAGACCAACATGGGTGTGCGTACCTATAAAAAAATCACCCACACGATCAGGAAGGAATAATTGGCGTATCATTGATTTCCTTCTTGTTCATGGTGTTCAGATACCGATTGCATGAGCACATTTTTGCCTGTCTCTTCTTGTTGTGTTTGCACGTGTGGTGTTGGTGGAACTGCAGCCATTTTTTTGGTTCCCCGCTGCATGAATGCATCAATTTCCACATCAACATCTTGATCTGCTTGTTTAAACAACCAGCGATAAACAGGATCGCGTGGTGTTGCCTCGTGCTGATTATGCCAGGATTGTGAAACTTGCTTAATGTATGCTGCCTTATTGCGCGTATACACATTCGTCAGCTCTTCCGTTGGCTGAATAATCGTTGGTGACATAAAAATGACAAGAATACTTTCTATATTGCGATGGTATTCGTTCTTAAAAATATTGCCAATAATGGGCAAACTACCCAAAATTGGAATTTGACTTTTCTGTAATGTCTTCTTGCGATTAATCAAACCACCAAGTGCAATAACCTCTTTATCTGCAACGTTTGCATTTGTTTGCACTTTACGCGATTTTCTATCAGCATTACTAGCCCCAGCAGTACTACTATTGGTACTCGTAAAATCTTCGATCGTTACGTCAATATCAAGATTTACCGTTCCTTCAGTATTGATTTGTGGCGTAATACCAATGCTCCATTCTGCGTTTACGGTGTTATAACCCTGTGCATCCTTGGTCGTTCCGGTGATTATTTGCGTTTGCGCAAGACGTTCTTCTGCAATACCGACCGTCGCCGTATATTTGTTAGTTGCAACAACAAATGGGTTAGCGATAACACGCGCATACTCATCGTCTTGCAGCATGCCAAAAATTGCATAGACACTTTCTTTACCCAACGTCATCAGCAACGTACCAGCTTCAGGAACTGTCGCCAAACTAATTAAATTACCAATCAAATTATTTGATAATGCAGATGGACTATTTGGCGTTTGATTTACAACAGCCTTTTGCCCCCAAAATCCCGTCATTTGTGCATCAAATGTACGATGTACTCTCGTGTCCCACTGCATGCCCCAACGACGTAAATTATCAACATCAATTTCTACAATCATGACTTCGATCGCCACTTGTGGTTGGCGCTGGTCAAGTTGCTTAATCACATTCGATAAATGTTTAAAATCTTCTTGACTTGCATACACGAGCAGCCGATTGCCTTCTTTTTCTGCTTCAACGTGTACATCACCAAAATATTTAAGCCCACCCAGCACGCCGCCAACATCACCAACTGAGGATGTACCACCGGCCGACTTTTTGCCGAATTGAACAACCTCATTGAGAATCTCAGCAATTTTTTGTGCCGGTGCATATGACAGTTCGTATACATTAAGTGGTTGATACGCTTGTTTGAGCGATGCATCAACATGCGTCACAATAAAGTGCTCAAAGCGCTCAACGCCTTCTTTAGGACCAATAATAACAAGCGAATTTGTACGCGGTACTGCCACCATGCGCACATCTTTAGGAAAATAATATAAGCTTGCCTCTTTGCGAATTGGCATCCATGGTGATTGCGATGGTTCATCCTGTTTTTGTAAACTATTCATCAGCGCAAGAACTTCGTTTGCATCGGCTTCACGCAAATTAATTACCGAAATCACCTGTGCATCAGTTGCTTTATCAAGCTCTTGCACGACCCGCAACAGCGATGCGATATTGTTTGCAGTATCAGTAAGCAGTATTGCACGCAAGTTTGTGTATTTTTCAAACAACGTTTTTGATGTCGAAATTTGCTTAATTACCGGCTCAACTTCAGCCGGCGTACTATTTGCCAAAAAATATACATACCGAATACGTTGATCTGTTTTTGGCAGCACCTCAAGCGGCGTATTAATATACGTTGGCAGTGGCGATTTATTTGCAACATCAATTGCGGTAATGCGATAAAACTGTGGGTCAGATGTTGGTACTAGTGACCAACCTGCCAGTTCTAAAAATTTTGTAAACAGCGACCAGGCTTGTTGACGTGAAAACGAACGATGTGTTTTAAACGAAATTTTAGATTCGGCAAGTGCTTTAATTTGTTTATCAGGAACTTTAACCACATCATCGGGCAAAAAAGAAATATTAAAGATCGCACTCACCTGATCAACAATACTTTGTAAACTTACATTATTAAAATTAAGCTCAACTGGCTGCTCAATTGATTTTTTAATATGCGCTTTTTCAAGCGGTGTTAACTCGATCTCTTCTTGTTTTTCTTGCCTTTCTTGCGTAATTGCATCAGCAACTTGCTGCGCCTGTAGCTTTTCCCCAGTATCCTCATCAACTACAGGAAGCTCCTGTAGTGGTTGCTCAACAGCAACCGATTCAGTTTTTTTCGCCTGTTCTGCTTGCGCAGCTTCACGCGCACCCCGTTCTTGCGCGACTTTTTCATCTGGTGGCAGCGGCATAGCTTCAAGCGTTGGGGAAATCAATTGCGCCGTTTCTGACGAGGCGATTAAAGGAGATTTTTCATCACTCAAAACTGCATGCACGCAAGCACAGATGAGCAACATTTGGCACAATCGTCCCTTGATCATTCTTTAATCCTCAGCACTCATTTCTTGCTCGGATTGCAAGGCCTTTTGGTACTTTACAATATGTTCTTTTTCACGTAATCGCAACTCTTGCTCAGTTGGCGCAAATTCTTCTTTTTGTTTGAGTAAATCAATCGCATTGTCGCGTTCTTCATCAGCAACTATTTTTTGTGCAGCAGGAGAATCCTTTTGCACTTCTTGCCCAGGCGCAAGCGCCGTAGCACTTGGTCGCGGACTAATAATGCCCAACTTGTACGTATAGGTTACTGGCCGGTTTTGACGCAGGAAATTTATCGTTACACTTACGCTATCATCAAGCTCGGTTATATGCTTGTACACCGCAACACGATCTTTAGTACTGCGCACGGTCAATGCATCAATTTGTGTAATAATATCACCCGGCATAAAGCCCATAGCATTTGCCAGTGATTGTTGACCAACTTGCCCAATTTTAACACCAATATTAGCGCCATCTTTATATGCAGTCGCCAATTCAAAAGCTTCGATTGCAGCACTTAATGTACCAACGGTTTGTGCAAATTCAGCGCGATCAACTAAATAACGACCAGCCGTTAATCGTTTGACAATACGTGACCAATCAGTACGTTCAGAAAGTGGCACCTCAGCAAGTGCATCATCTTGACTCAAATATAAAATTTCTTGTTGGCCATTTGATCTAATTAATAATATTTTTTTAGAAAAAATCTTCACGAGTTGAGCGTCTTCAACTTCATCACCAATCTTATATGATGTTTCCTGTTTGCTGCGATTGTCCATGATAATTGCACGACTTGTTGCATCATCATTGAGCATGATAATACCGGTTAGCGTAAGCGGCAGCGGTTCTAAAAATTTCGGTTTTTCAACAGGAGGTGGTGGCACCAGCACAGGAGCCGGTGGCTGTGGAACTGGCACAACCTCACCAACCTCTGGCTCTTTAATGGGCGCAATGTAAGTACCAAAAAGATCATTTTGGTAAATTTTGCTCACATCAAGTGCTTCTATTTTTTGCTGAATACTTACCGGCAATTGCTGTGGTGCAAGCGATTGGGGCGTCGGTAATTTAATGTTATAAAGTGACAAGAACCCGATGACAACAACAAGAAGGCCGAGCAAGCTGAGATTAACTACCCAAATCGGCTGTTTCATGTAAACAGTCCCCTTCTTCAGTTTATTGTCCACAATACGCATGTTCTGGAATTTTTGTCAAGTAGCATTGTTTCGACATAATCGCTCGTTTCGTGCATCTACGGCACGCTCACACCATTTAAAATCTCGCGCACTATTTGGTCAGCAGTTAATTCTTGTCCATGCGCTTGAAAACTCAAAATTAATCGATGCCGCAATATTGGCACTGCAACGCGCTTGACATCGTCAGGCGTTACAAATTGGCGCGCATGCAGCAGTGCATACGCTTGCGAAGCACGATAAAGATTAAGTGTCGCACGCGGTGATGCGCCATGCTGAATATAGGGCGCCAGTTTATCAAGCCCAAACTGTGTTGGCGTACGCGTTGCAAAAACAATGCGTAAAATATAATCAATAACTTTTTGATCTACATATATTTGTTCAATCACACGCTGCGCAGCGAAAATATCGTCACATGTGACGACCGGACGCACAACCTGTTGCTTAAACACCCGCTGGACCACAAGTTGCTCTTCATCTATTGATGGATAATCAATGTGCAACTTAAACATAAACCGATCAATCTGCGCCTCAGGTAATTGGTACGTACCTTGTTGTTCAAGTGGATTTTGTGTTGCGAACACCAAAAATGGCTCATCGAGCTTATGCGTTTGAGAACCAATGGTAACTTGATGTTCTTGCATACATTCAAGAAGTGCCGACTGCACTTTTGCTGGCGCACGATTAATTTCATCAGCAAGCACAACATGGGCAAAGATCGGCCCTTTTTTTGTTTCAAAATCATTTGTTTGCTGATTAAAGACTAATGTACCAATAAGATCAGCAGGTAAAAGATCTGGTGTAAATTGTACACGCTTAAACGACAAACCAAGTGCATGCGCCGTCGTCTTGACCATGGTTGTTTTTGCAATCCCCGGCACGCCCTCTAAAAGCACATGCCCGTTACACAAAATTGCCGTCACCATAAGTTCAATGGCATCGTGATTGCCAACTACAACGC
The DNA here is from genome assembly GCA_964432975.1 of uncultured Pseudomonadota bacterium. Classification (GTDB taxonomy): domain Bacteria; phylum Babelota; class Babeliae; order Babelales; family UBA12409; genus CAYSPS01. The sequence continues at coordinate 30,204 of CAYSPS010000004.1, forward strand.
GCGAAATTTCTTGCTTTAATTGATCAAAAGGAACAACAACCTGTTGCCAGGAACGATGCATTTCCGTTGTCGGCTCGATCATAGCGGACCTCAATCATTCAAAAATTATCTTTAACTAAATTTTTTAATTTCTATAAACCGCCCTATTTTAACAAGCTTTAAAAAAGCTGACAAATTAAGAGATTTTTAATACTTAAATTTTTACATGATTTTAATATTATATTAAATTGACAAATTTGCCTTTTTTACGTATATTTTATCTGAATAACTTGCTATCGTATGTGGAGGTTTTTATGTCTAAAAAAGCAGGTATATTTTTACTATTGATGTTCTTTTGTGCATGCACGGTACGTGCAACACTAAAATCAGAGCTCCTTGAAGCCGGAAAAATTGTCGGGCTTGCAACCGCTGGGGCAGTTGCATATGGCATTGCACATGAGCAGGTTACTGTGCGCGTATGTCCGGAATATTTCACGCAAGGCTTTCACCGTGAAATGGTACGTGGAACTGCACTCGAATGTGCGTGCAGCGACGCGTGCCATCCAACACTTCTTGCGTGTGTGTGGGGAACAATTGCCTCATGGTGGATGGGACCACTCCTTGGTATTCCATTGGCACTTGTCAGCCGCTTGGGCAACCAACACCAAATATCTGCGCAACAACTTGCACTCCCCGCGCTTGGTGTATTGGCATGCACGGGCCTTTGCTCTCTTCTTGCCGGTTTAGGCGGTTACCGAAAAGCAAAGAAAGATATGCGACCTTATTATCAAAAGCTCAGCAATTGTGGTGCTGAACATCTTTCACCAGAAAAACATGCAGCCTACATCGCAGATGCTTATGCACATGAAGCTGCCTATGGTGCTGGTGAAAAACTTGGCGCCGGTCTCGTCGTTGGCACGACACTCTATCGTCTGTATCAGATTGGTAAAAGTTTTTGGAGATAAAAACAGAGAATGCAGGTGCTTGCTTGCATTCTCTAAGATTTAATAATAAGGCCATTATTCCCGGCAAAAACATGGCATCTCAGGACGTATACCAGGGGTTGCCAATTCGCCCTCTGTCATTGCCCTGAACATATGGGCATAAGCCCAAATATTATCAGCTCTAATGCGACGTGTTTCAGGAAAATTCCTATGCAAATTACTGTAAGTTAAGCTTGGATTAGGATATTGGCCAACATAAAGGCCCCAAACAATCGTCCTAACATCATTTAGACGACCAAGATCATTGCCATAACAACGTTCTTGAGAACCCCCAACAACATACTCCCCGTGCTGATTTCCCCAAGTACATCCTAAATCATTGCGCCTCAAAGCATACAGGCTACCGCTCAGCAATAATAACGAACATAATGACATATATTTCATACCGCTCCTTTTCATAAGCGACCAACTCTAACAATTCGATTTAATTTTAACAAAGTTCTCGCTTTAAAATCAATATCTTTCATCGAACATTCAGCATCACGCCATTTTTTAATGATTATTAAAATAGTAAACTGTTGCACGTTGCTCAGCTTGTGTTTTTTATTAACCGACATGGAACCACAGCAAGACAAAAAGCGACCACTTGCACATAATGACAAGAGAGATAAGCTAAGACTGTTCTCATTAAAACACGATAAACAAGAATTGTTATTATGAAAAATTTTTCATGCACATTGTATTTAATTATGTCATTTTTTTGCACAACATGTGCTAACGTGCCACTTATTCCACGCGAAGTACTTTTTGGTGAACCGACCAAGATATTTTCAACATTATCACCTGATGGTACAAAGCTTGCATACTTAGCGCCACACAATGGCGTACTCAATATTTGGATAAAATCAATTAATAAAGATAACGATGCTGTTATTACCGACCGTACTGGGCGCGGTATTCACGATTACCATTGGACATATGACAATCAATCGATTATTTATTCTTACGATGTAACCCATGGCGCTGAAGAGCATCACTTGTTTAAAGTTGATATTGCAACCAAAGCTGTTGTCGATCTGACGCCCGGCTCAAAATTTATGGCTGGTATGCTTGCATATTACCCATCTTATCCCGATCAAATGCTTATTATGAGCAACAAGCGCGATGCGCGCTATTTTGACGTTTACAAACTTAATCTTAATACGTATGAACTCACGCTCGTTGAACAAAATCCTGGAGATATTTCTTCATATATTGCCGCTGTTACTGATGATGGTCTGCATGTTCGCGGTGCTATCAAACAAAAGCCTGATGCGTCACGCGAATTTTATGTGCGTGCCAACGAACAAGAACCATGGCGTCTGCTCATCACATGGAAATTAGACGACGAATACTCTGGTCCGCTTGGTTTTCATAAAGATGGCCACACGCTGTATCTGGCAGATTCTCGTGGTGCAAATACAACGCAATTGATAAAACTTGATCTTGAAACAAACACCAAAACGGTATTGGCACATGATGAGCAATACGACATTCATGGCATTACGACAAACATCCAAACTCATGAACCAATGTATACATCATTCATGAAAGATCGCCACGAAGTTATCGCGCTTGATCCAAGATATCAAGCAGATTTAGATGCAATACGCAAACTTGATGATGGCGATTTTTATATTCATAGCTGGACGCTTGATTATGCGCATTGCATTGTGGATTTTATCAAAGACAATGCGTCACCACGCTGCTATCTGTATGACCGCGCGACAAAAACCGGCACATTATTGTTTGACACCAAACCAGAGCTCCAAAATTATCGTTTAGCAAAAATGGAACCCGTAAGCTTTCCATCGCGTGATGGGCTCACGCTTCATGGCTATCTCACGTGTCCCGTTGATCAACCACGCACTAACTTACCGCTCGTACTGTTGGTACACGGCGGTCCGTGGGGACGCGATAAATGGGGATTTAATCAAATCGCCCAACTATTTGCTAATCGCGGCTATGCATGTCTGCAGATTAATTATCGCGGTTCAACCGGCTATGGCAAAAACTTTTTAAACGCAGCCAATAAAGAGTTTGGTCGTAAAACGCACAATGATCTTATTGATGCGGTCAATTGGGCAATCAACACCGGCATTGCCGACAAAAAACGCATCGCCATTGCAGGGGGCTCATACGGCGGCTATGCCGCATTATGTGGGGCTGCATTCACGCCTGATGTTTTTTGTTGTGCAATTGATCTTTTTGGTTTTTGTAATCTCGTTACATTATTCAAAAATTTACCGCCTCATTGGGAAACAGGCAAAGCTCGCTGGCACAATTGTGTTGGAAATCCAGAAACCGAAGAAGCTCTGCTCAAAGAACGCTCACCATTGTTCAGCGCGCACAATATCAAAATTCCACTGTTAGTTATTCAAGGCACCAAAGATATTCGTTGCACACCACAAGAATCACAACAACTTGTCGCCGCAGCTGCACGCAACAATATTTCATGCGAATATCACGAGGTCGATGAAGGACATGGCTGTTCAAACCCTGCCAATCGCATTAAGTATATCGCAGAATACCCCGAAAAATTTTTGGCGCGCCATTTAGGCGGTCGTTGTCAGTAATTTTAGAATACATACGTTTTGCACAACCGCTGCACCTATGTTAAACTGGTGCCAGTTAATGGTTTTTATCTAAAAGGATGTCTAATGAAAACGTACGCACGTACGCTGCATGTAGCAGCATTTTCGTTGCTCTTGCTTCTTTCTGGCTGCGCTTGCTTGAAAAAAGACGGCGAATCAACATCGCCAATCGGAGCAAGTGCTACTGAAGAAGTTCTTGTCAGCATGAATGGCAAACCGGTTTTAACACTCAAAGAGTTCCAACAATTTATCAACGATGCAATTAGCGCTGATCAGCAAATGCAGATGATGGCGCAATTTATGCCTGATTTTGAAGAGCAAGTCTTTGACCGTGCCAAGGTTCGCGAACTTGTCATAAATGAATGGGCAAAGCGTACCAATGCAGCCGCAAAAGAAGAATACAGAAAACAACGCGAACAAGCGGAAAAAGCATTAACCATGATGCTCAACCAACAGGCATTCCTGCGCGATCATGCAGTACAAGTCAGCGACAGTGAAGCACAAAAATACTACGATGAAAATAAAGATAAGGATCAAAGCTTGCTGCAATCACCAGAAGGTATTGCTGCCAAAGGTTTGAGCTTCAGCAGCTTGCAAGATGCTCAATCGTTCTTGAGCAAAGTTCAAGAACTCAACAATGACATTGAAAAAGCTGCAAAAGAAGTTAAAAAAGATGTTGAAGATCTTGGCGTCGTCAACAAAAATAGCTTTGTAGAAAAATCAGTTAAAGCTAAAATTCTTGAAGCAAAGAAATTCCCTGCTGTTCTGCCAGTTATCAAAGCGAACGACAAAGAATTCTGGATAGTCAAAGTCCAAAGTCGCGAAACAGCAAAATACCGTCCATTCGAGCAAGCCAAAGAAGGTATTAAAGAAACACTCAAAGCACGCAAAACTGAAGAAACGGTAGAAAAGCAACTTGCTCAATATCAAAAAGACTACAACATTGTTGTCAACAAAACATATTTTGAACGCAAGAAAAAAGAACGCGAAGAACAACAAGCAAAAGCCGAACAAGCACAACAAGCAAAGAAAAACACACAACCTGTTAAAAAAGCGGCTTAATAACTTTTAAAAAAATAAAGCGGAGGCGATTAGTTACCGCCTCCGCTTTTTCTTAAAACATGAAAAAATATTTTGTGCTTTTTTTACTTTCAAGCACCGCTCTCATCAAATGTACAACAGACAATGATGGTGACATTGTCATCGATGAAATTAAAGCAATAGTACAAGATGCCGCGCAAACAAAAGTTATAACCGCATCTGACGTTACACGTCGTGATTTTGATGGTGCTACACACAATGTACAAGATTTAGTCACAGAAACCGCCAAAGATCTCCGTGCTGGACGCTTAGGCGTATCAATTGAAACCGAAGATGTCGACCGCTACTTACGCGCCATGGCCAATGAAGACACTGATATGTCTAAAGAAGCATTGACCAAAATGGCGCTCGAGCATGGCTATGAAACACTTGATGAATTTTATGATGATCTCAAGCGCTTATACCGCGCCAACACAACTATGGATCAAGAAATAAAATCACAATTAGCGGTCAGCGAACAAGAAGCTCGTACTTATTATAACGCGCATCCGCAACATAAAGATAAGGTGTACTATTTACAAACGACGCTCATACCATTTTCCGACCACATGAGCAAAGAAGAACTCAAAAAAACTTTGGAGGATCCGGAAAAACGTGCATCGGCTGCAACGATCGATTGGCAAGCCCCCTTTGATATTACTGAAAATGAACTCGCCCAAGACAAAAGCTTTATCAAAACAATGCACATTGGTGACGTGCATGTAGTTGAAACCGAAAATGGCTTTATGCTGTATAAGCTCAAAAATCTTATCGATAAACATCTGGTATCATTTGAAGAACGTCGCAAAGATATCATAAAGACATTACGTGAAGAAAAATTTACACAAGCGTACCAAAAATATAACAATCAAGTTTTGGCTGACGCAAGCGTCACGTACTGTCCGTAGATTTTTCAGGAGTACGCTCACGCTCTTCAGATACGTGTAAAAGTTCCAATGTTTTTTCTGTAAGACGCTGCGCATCTTTTTGCAATTCAGGTTTTTGATCAAAATAAGCACGCACAAGCGCATCGCTCGACATTTCTAAATGCACCGACGTCCGACGCTCCCGCATTGGCGTTGGGCGTATGGGAATGATTCCCACAATATGATGCGCGTTGGCACACGCCTGGTGCACCAACGTACTGTTAACTGCATCTTGTTCATTGTGCGGCACATGATATACAATTTTAACGATCGCACCCGTTATCTTATGCGCTTCAATGCGACGGATAATTTGTTGCGTTTGATCTTCATCAGCACGCAATGTAACATCAATTTGCGCAAACGGCCGTGTCGGGGTTACAATACGCTGAATTTGTACGTTGCCTTTTTTTTCTAAACTCACGAGGCAAAATCCTTTTTCTTCATCACGTTCAGAAAAATCGATTCGCTCAAGGGAACCGGCATATACCATGGGAATCGCAGAGGAACTGATCTGTTGATAACGATGAATGTGCCCAAGCGCGCAATAATCAAACGGTTCGCACGCGAGTTGTGATGGCAATAAAATCACATCAGAACCAGATAATGCACGTTTTTCTGAACCAGAAAAAATTGCTTCGCTTACGCTCACATGTCCAGCAAGTATCGCGGGAATTTCTTTGTCTAGCTCACGTGCAAAATCACGCACAATATTGCCAACCGCTTGTGATATATAGTCTTGCACACCTGCGGTTGCACATAGCACCTGCGCATTCAGCGCCAGATTACTTCGCGTTGGCCATGGCAAGCCAATAATATTTACTGGCCCATGCACAGTGATAAGCTGCAAAATTTTTGGTTGAGAAATGACATAAAATCCATCAACAGGAAGCGCGGCAAACACATCTAATGCATGAGCACGGCCAAAACTCACCGGATGGTCGTGATTGCCCACAACAATTACTACAGGGATATGTGCATGATACAAACGCATGAATGCTTGAAACAAAAATTTCTGGTGCGTCGGTGTGGGATATGCAGTTTTGTATGCATCGCCACAAAATAAAAAAAAATCGACATGCTCAGCAATGGCCGTATCGATACAAAAATTAAGAGCGACATTAAAATCTAACAAACGCGTATGCACCCCGGTGTGCGCATCAATGTGCCCATAATTTTCAATGCCCAAGTGAATGTCAGCGGTATGAATAAAGCGAACCATGCTAGCTTAAAGACTCTCACTCTGCGCGAGCGAACTTGCAGCAATTATCTGACTTTCATCAATAATACGTGCAGGATTTACCGATGCTTCAACAACACACCGCTCAACATGGCTAAAACTTGCAATGGTCGCCTGCGCCTTAACAACGCTATGGTGATTAATAACGACAAACGGCTGCAGTGTACATGATGGCTCAAGAATGCTATCAGAAATTGATGCATGTGATGAAATCACACAATTATCACCAATCACTGCATTGCGCAAAGTAACAAATGGTCCAATGTGTACATTTTGACCAATACTTGTTGCGCCAAATAATTGTACACCGCACCCAACGGTTGTACCTGCGCCAATATGCACGAGAGCATCAACATGGACATTGTGTGCCGCTGAAAAACGTACCCCATTTGCCATAAAGCGCTCAATTGCCTCAGAACGCTTAATATGTTCTGCTACCCATAGTTCACGCAATGTGTTCACACCGCGCACTTTGTCAAACGGTGCTTCTACCGTGTTGACGCGCAAACCTTTTTCACTGGCAATCTCTGCTAATGTCGTTAAATAAAATTCGCCGCTTGAATGATGCCGCGGCAAATTATCAATCACATCTTGCAAAAAAGCACGATTAAAAATATAAATTCCACCGTTAATTGAAAAAGCATCATGTGGCAGTTGTGGCAAATGGCGTTCTTCAACAATTTTTACAAACATGTCATGCGTAATTACAATGCCATACCCACGCACCGATGGATCAATATTTGTCGCAACAATAAATGACATCGCTGCATTGGTTTGCACATGTTTTTCAATCAAATCTTGCAACATCTCACGAGTCAGCAATGGTGCATCACCATTGAGTACCAAAATATGATCTGCCGTCCATTGATTTTTAGTGCATTGCAGAGCATGACCAGTCCCAAGCTGTTCTTGTTGGTGAACAAAAGAAAAATTATCGCCGGGATGATATTGGGCAACCGCTGCTTGCACTAATTCACGTTTATGCCCGACAACAATAATGGTCGGGATGCGCAGCGCAGCCAAAAGCTCTGTGGTGTAGATCAACATCTGTTTACCACACAATGGCTCAACCAGTTTTGAACGATCATTATTAAACCGTGACGATCTTCCAGCCGCCAAAATGACGGCTTGTACATGCGCACTGCTCATTTCACATTCCCTGTTTTAATTTCAAGTACCCGGTATAAGATAGCAAAAAAAGAGAGGGGAAACGAATACCCCTCTCTGATTTTAGCATAAATGTGTTCTGAGTTATATTTTTTCTGGCAGTACCAAACTATCTGACGCGGCAAAAATATCGCGCAGATTTTGTGCTGAACTTCCAGAACCTTCTCGTCTAATTTCCCGTTCAAGCTCGGCGCGGATTGCCGCGTACACATTTTTTATATTCTTACGCACAGCTTTATACTGCTCCCGTGCGCGTTGTAAATCAGCGCGTAATTGATCATCTTCAGACATTGTTGCCAATTCAACAAGTGCATGCGCGTCTTGCTGCTGTTTTATGTTGACATAATATTTACGCAAACTCGTCAAAAACATACACAACGGCTCAATGAACGGCACAAGTTGCTCATTAACGCCCTGCACATAACTTCGAATAAACTCAGTTTTATCAGCCAATGTATGGGGGGCTACTGGTTCCAGAGAAAAATCTGCCCCATCAAAATCAAAACTAACCAATGGATTTTGATGAGCACGCAATGTACGTAGATTCATAGTAACACGCTGCAAGATTGCTTGATGGTTTGCACATAAAATCTCATTTTTGCCAATACACAATGCTGCATTAAAAGAAGGATTTTGTCCAAATCGTTCAAAAAGCGGACGAATATGGCATTCAAAGCGTCTCGATCGCTCACAAGCTGAACAACTTGTACGCGCCAAAGCACCGGCAAAGTCAAGTAACTGCGACAGTTCCTCAGCCTCTTCTAACCCAAACATATCACGCAGTGTCCATCGCGAATTTTGTCGGTCATAGCTTAAATTTATATTCGTTGACATATGCGCCATTACCCGTTCACACTCGGCCAATTTCACGCTGGCCTGGCACAGCTCGTGGCAATCATGTGCAACTGAATGCATACGCTTGAGCAAACTTGCACAAAATTGTAATCGCGCACGATATTCTGCCGGACTTATACTCTCCGGCTCAAAACCGCGCATAACATGAGCGGCAGTCTCGCGAGTTTCCATACCATATGCTAACAATGGCAAAAACAAGAATACAGATAACTGTTTTAACATAACTTTCCCTCTAAGATCATTGTGTTTATTAATATTAATACCATATTCTATAACGATGTTATTGTCAAATATGATTTATTATAAACAGCAAAGACACACCCCGTCACATGTGCAGCAAACACTTTCAAAAACTATGAATTGCGCTATGCTAAAGCTGTTTAAACATCGATTTTCAGGGGAGAGATGGCTGAGTGGTCGAAAGCGGCCGCCTCGAAAGCGGTTGTCCCGTTGCAAAATGGGACCGTGGGTTCGAATCCCACTCTCTCCTCCAGGTAAAAACTGCGAGGCATTGTACATGACTCATTACATGCGAGCACTTGGCGTACTAAGCGTTATCCTCTGCATGAGCGTGCGCGCGTACTTAGACAATCCAATTTTTTTCCCGTTTGATGATCACATCACGTGGCGCACTCGGCAAAAACCCTCATGCACCAATCTCAATTTATTTTTCATGACATCAGATAAGGGACGCAATGAACACGGCGACAACATTTGGCTACCCGCGCTCGGCGGCGTTTATGATGTTGCAAAAATCAACACCGCACTTAATACCGTTGGCATCACCAACCCTTATTACCCTTCTGAATGGATCGTTATTGAAATACCCTATCAAAGCTTTGGTACCGTTCGTTCAATCGGTATTGAAGGCTGGCTTGAATATGCAATAACCAATCACTTTTCGCTTGGTGTTGACAGCGCCCTTATGCATGTGACAAGCCGCCGCGCCGAATCAATTACCGAAGATGCGTTACGCAATTTATCAATTAATCGCAGTCCAGACAACACATTCACCGGACGCGAACGTACGCTTGAAGTCGCTCGTTTAAACGCACATAATCTTTTGGGTGTCGCAAGTCAACAATGGCAAGAAACGGGCTTAAGTGATACCGAATTATACCTTCGCGCTGGTATCATCAATGACTACACCTGGAAAGTCAAGCAATACGATCTTTCACTTACTCTCGGAGGCATTTTCCCTACTGGACAGTTGCTTGCATTAAACAATGCTGCTTCAATTCCCTTTGGTGGCAATGGGCACTGGGGCATATTTCTTAAGGGAGATGCAAATTTCGAGTTAACCGATGATATCTTTGCTGGCTTTTGGCTTTATGGATCAAAACGTTTCACAAAAACATATCCTATGCGTTTGCCTGTTGCGCAAGAACCTTTGCAGTTTGGTGCATTAATCGCCAACACACGCGTACAACCGGGCTGGCTCATTGCACTCTCACCGTATGTAATCATCGATGACATTCAAGACGGTTTTGGCGCCTATGGTGCTTATACCTTTATTCATCATTTCTGTTCGCAATACACCTGCTTTGGCACAACATACACGCCAAATTTTGCACGCATGTTAGATGCGTCTATTTGGACAAATGAATTTTTCACCCTTGGCATCGATTATGATTCAACTAAAGCGCCACTCATTCGCGAATATGGCCATCGCGTGTTTCTTGATCTTGTAATTCCAACAAATCTTTTTGATGCAAAACGTGTCAGTAAAACATATCGTTTAAGCCTAGGTGTAGAATTTCACTTTTAACGTTAAATGAGTTTAGTTATGAAAAAAATAGTCGAAAAATGTTTGCCCGCACGTAGACTTTTTAGTTTATTCTCTAATGATATCGCCATGGACTTAGGAACAGCAAATACGGTTGTTTTTGTACGCCACAAGGGCATCGTACTTGATGAACCCTCTGTTGTCGCCGTAAAACTCAATACCAACGAAGTTTTAGCAGCTGGCAAAGTAGCTAAAGAGATGTTGGGTAAAACTCCTGAAAGCATCATCGCCTGTCGTCCAATTCGTGACGGCGTTATCGCCGATTTTGAAAAAGCGGAAAGTATGATTTCATTTTTTATTCGCAAAGTACACGACAATCGCATGACACTTGTACGACCACGCATGGTAATTGGTGTCCCATCAGGTATCACACCCGTTGAATTACGTGCCGTTGGCGAATCAGCAAAACAAGCGGGCGCACGTGGTGATGGCGTATACATTATTAAAGAACCAATTGCTGCTGCTATTGGCGCCGGATTACCCATTCACGAACCACGCGCAAATATGATTGTTGATATTGGCGGTGGCACCACTGAAGTTGCCGTTATCACGCTCATGGGTGAAGTTTTTTGTCGATCAATTCGTGTAGGCGGCGATGAAATGGACAATGCCATCGCACAGTACATTAAAAGAAAATACAACTTGCTTATTGGCGAACGTACTGCAGAATTGATTAAAATAAAAATTGGCACCGTTATGCCCGATTCGCGTCGTGAATCGATGCTTGTCAAAGGACGCGATCTGGTCACTGGCGTACCAAAAACCATTGATCTCACCAGCGAAGAGGCCCACTTTCTAAGAGAACGGATCATCAAGTCAGAACAATCAAAGAATTCGCTGATGGCTTATATTCTGAGGAATAACTTATTTGATGTTGTTGAATGCAATG
>CAYSPS010000004.1:41709-47620 GCA_964432975.1 uncultured Pseudomonadota bacterium
ACGAAGCACTGCTTGAAACAGTTGCAAGCATTGTCGATATTGTTAAAACAGCGCTTGAAAATACACCGCCGGAATTATCATCTGATTTAGTTGATACCGGCATAGTACTTGCTGGCGGCAGCTCACTTTTGCGCGGACTTGACCGCCTGCTTTCAAAAGAGACGAAACTGCCGGTACGTGTGGCAGAAGAACCACTCTTGTGCGTTGTACGCGGTGCTGGAAAAGTACTTGATCAACTCGATTTTTTCAAAGAAGTGTTAATGCTTGGCTAAATCATCAGGAGCGCCACGTCAACATGGCGTGACGCTTAAAAAACATTTTGGACAATATTTTTTGCGTGACACAAGACCAATTGGTACAATGTTTCGTCACGCGTCTCTTGATGAAACATCATCTGTGCTTGAAATTGGCGGCGGCTCTGGTGTACTCACCAAAGCTATTTTGGGGAAACATATTGCACGCTTGTGGGTATTTGAGATTGACCCAGAATGGGCACAGCATTTGCGAACAATTAATGATCAAAAATTAACCGTATACGAACAAGATTTCTTACAAGCAGACCTTACGCAGTTACTTGCGCCACATGCGCCCTGGATTGTTCTTGCAAACTTGCCGTATCATATTACCTTTCCCATCTTGCAACGCATACAAGAACACCGTGAGCTATTCGCACATGGCACTGTCATGGTACAAGAGGAAGTTGCGCAAAAAATCGTTGCAACGCACGGACGAGCTTGTGGTGCACTTTCACATTATTTTCAGTGGTATTTTGAATGGCAATTGCTCGAGAAAATTCCGCCAGAAGCATTTTATCCACAACCGAAAGTTTTTTCGCGACTTCTTTACTTTAAGCCCAAAAAAGTCGATCCACCAACTCACAAAAAAGATGAAGCTGAGTTCTGGCAATTTGTACGCTCGTGTTTTAAACAACCACGCCGCACACTGCGCAATAACTTGCAACAAACACATATTTCATTGGAGCACGTTCCAGAAGAGCTTTTAAAGCAGCGCGCACAACAATTGAGTACACAACAATTTATTGAACTTTGGCACCTCGTGCACAAGAATTAGATACATGTTTTTGAAAACCCTTGGCGTGCTCACGACGCACTTCACGTTTAATTTTTTCTATATGCTCAGCGTACCGAGCGCGATAATTTTCTGGCTGATGCCGCGCTAATTCTTTACGTAAGGCATCAAGTTGCGCAGTTTTAAACACTGCTTCGTCTTTTTATCGCGCAGCAAAAGAATTTCATCGTCTGGTATAACCACGATTTGTAATGCGGCACCCATAAGCCGCCGCTGCTCAATGGCATGCGTAAAAATTGGCAACAACACCGCAACAGGTAGCGGATTAATGGGAAAATGTCGGCGATACCAATATGCCCAACCAAATAAAAACATTTCAATATGTCCTGGATTAATATAGTCGATACGATGAACAACCCGAGTTGATCCATCAGAGCGACGAATTTCAAATTTTTTACGCAAAAATTGTATTTGCACCTGCGTCACGTGTGCGGGTACAGCAAATCGCCCACGGCGCATAAAGGTACGATGCGAAAATGAATGCATCCGTGATGACATAAAATCAAAAGGCTGTATAAAATCGCCAATTGAATAAAAATTATATATCTTTTTAAAAAGCGGGCTCAAAACATAATTTTGATGCGACGATTGAATTGGTGTTGCCAGAAGCAGCAATTCATCAACGTGCCATGAAAGCACACGCTCATGACGCACGCATTGTGATAGCAATAATGCAACAGTACCACCATGGCTATAACCCAAAATGCGCACATGCGGCTCAAAACCGCGCGCACGTAAACGCGTAATTTTGTGCGATAACTCCTGAAATAACCGACTTGCTGCAATTTTGCGCGAGCGCCGTGTCATAAGTCCTGACCAACCAAACGTATAATGTTTCATCGGCAAATTATCTGCATGCACGAGACGCGTTACGTCATCATAAAGTTTGGCAAAAATATGAGCACCAAATTCTGAAGAATTTTTGCGCGGAAATGCTTTTTTAAGACCAAGTGCTTGAATGGGTTGTCCGTGATAAAAAAATGGATCAGTACGAACACAACGCACAATATTGGCAGCCGCCGAACGCCGCACGCTGTTACGCATAACTTTAAAAAAATCACCGGCACTCAAGTAGGGACGTACCGTACCATGAATGTACACGTTAAGCCAAACTGGCGTGAGTTCTGATGCTTGCGTAGTCGCACACAAAAACAACATACCACAAAAAAAACTGTACCAAAAATATTTTAATAACCAATCCATTAACCAACCCATTTTTTTGTACTACATCCTGCCAAGAAGTTATCGCATTTTGCAAGAATCTCTTGATACACTGACATAAAAACGGAGATGTTTATGACTCAATTTTTTTCACGTTTAATAAATACCATAAAATACTCAATTCAATGGTTTTCAAATGTCTCTCATATCACGCCACATCTGTGGAAACTTTTTCGATTACAAGAACCACGTGTTACTTTTTTTGGCAGTAGCAAAATAGCGCTTAACGATCGCTATGCACAAGATGCACGCAAACTTGCGTATTTATGTGTTCAAAATGGCTGGAGCATTATCACCGGTGGCGGTGGCGGCATCATGCAAGCAGCAGCACAAGGAGCCCAAGATGCAAAATCTGATGCAACAAAAATATTGGGAATCAGCTTGGTCGGCATTGAAGAAGGCGCCGAGTATGAGGCTGCTCATGCAAAATCTTTTATGCGCATCAAAGGCCTTACCGAAAGAAAATGGCTCATGGTTAATTTTTCAAAAGCGTGTATATTTTTTCCCGGTGGCGTCGGCACACAAAACGAACTTGCCGAGATCATGACGCTCATTGATCTTAAATTAATAGCGCCTAAGCCAATCATCTTATATGGAGCCGAGTACTGGCAACCATTGCTTGCATGGATGCAAACAAAGGGATTGCAAAACGGCCTTGTTTCGCAAGACGTATTAAATACAATCGTTTTGGTTGACCATGTAGCGCGGGCATTTGAACAATTAAAACAAATAATTTCAAAAAAATAACAGCGAAATCTCGTAGAATTTATTTTTATAAAATTGACAAATTTTGCTTTTTATTATAGCATAAATACGTCACAAAACAAGCACAAAAAACATTTTTGCGCAGTAGTATTAATAATTTGGAGCTTCTATGAACATTTTTTATCTCACGGCTGCATTCATCGTCTGTTGCCAGATTAATGTACTATCAGCCATGCACAATTTACAGCCCAATGAAATAGAACACAGAATCAGACATTATGAACAATTTCTGCAAACGGTTATACCGCTTGCGCGTCAGAATGCGCATCCACAATTATTCAACAGAGTACGCAACACTCAACACGCACTCAACACCGACATAAATGAAAATTTCTTTCAAGCTCAAGCATACCCGCAGCAATGGCTTCGCCTTGGGCTCCTTGTCGGACAATTTCGCTCTTTAATGCAAGATATGGCGCATCAGCTCGGCTATCTCCAACAACCATAACCCAAAAACTATTTTCTAACGTTTTAAAATGTTCAGCTGCCGCAACTCATGCAAAAGTTGGGCGGCATTTACAAAACGTACCGTGTGCATCTGATGCACACGCGCTTGCGCCAAATTCTTTGGCGTATCATCAATAAAAATATAGCGTTTTTCGCGTCCACACACGGCAAAAAATTTCTCAAATGCTGCTGGTGCTGGCTTGGCTATATAACCATCGCAATGATTTGCGTGAACAATTTTATCAAAGAGTTTGAAAACTTGTGGATGTTGTTCTTTAAGTGCTTGAACCGATCTGCCACCAATATTTGAAAATATCACCAACTCATAGGTGCGCGCGCGCAACTGCTGCAAAATTTCTACCATCCCCGGCACCGGCTTTTGGCGATTTACCATTTTAAATGCCGTTTCATGTACACGCGCAAATGATGGATGCTTGGCTGCCAAGCGTTCAAGCATTTGCTCAACAACCTTTTTGTTTCGCAATGACCATACTGCGTCATACCACAATGGAATATTAAACGCGAGTGGTACCAAATCAACTAAGCGTGGCGTGCGCACAAGCTCTTGCAGCACACCTGACCAGGACATACGAAAAACAACGTCGTGCAAATCAAGCACGATTGTTGTATTTTCTGGCAACCACTTTTTTTCGGCGTTCATAATTTTTCTACGATTTCTTTTTAGTCTATAGCTTCTGGCATCAATATGCCAACCATCGTTTATTCGCAATTTGTAGCACGAAGCATTTTTGTCTTATACTAACAGTATGGACATACAAAAAAATATTTCCTTAGCTGACAAAAACTGGTTTTGCACCGGCGGATGTGCCGAATTTTATTGCGAACCACACAGCGCACACGATTTTGCACACGCAATTATTTTTGCACAAAAAAACAATCTTTCCACTACCGTGCTCGGGTTGGGAGCCAACGTGCTCATTGCTGATGGCGGCATTCCTGGGCTGGTCATACGCCCACAAATTTGCACCATCCAGCACAAGCAAGAACATGATCAGGTACTTGTCACGGCTGGCGCCGGCGTATCTATAGAAACACTCATTAATTATGGATTTGAACAGCGCGCACTCGGCCTTGAAGAACTCAGCGGCATTCCCGGCACGGTTGGCGGTGCTATTTTCATCAACATCCACTACTTTCAATATTTTTTAAGTAATTTTGTACATCATGCAACAATCATTCATGCAAAAACTGGCACTCTCCAAACGGTCGATCGTACCTGGTTTGATTTTTCTTATGATCATTCACGCTTGCATGAGCGCACACATTATGTTGCAGACGTAACGTTTGCCCTCAAACCAGCAGATGAGCTGGCAACGGCTTATGCTCAAGGGCGAAACGTTGAAATTGTCCGACATCGCTACATGCGCTACCCCTACAAGGGAACCTGTGGCTGTTTTTTTAGAAACTTTTTAGAAGATGAAATTCCATTCACTATTGGTGACAAGAAAATTATTTATGTATCTTATTATTTAGACAAAGTGGGCGTTAAAGGCGAGCTTACCTTTGCCGGTGCACGCGTTTCACACCAACATGCCAACATGATTGTCAACACCGGCAGCGCAACGTCAAACGATATTATTGCCGTCGCACGCACCATGCAAGAGCTCGTACAAAAACACTATCAATTACTTCCACAGCCAGAATGCCAATTGCTGGGTTTTAAACAGTACCCGTTACTTTCTTAAATAAATGGTCAGACCATGGTAAATGAACTTATTTTTTTAGCCCATGTCGGCATTATCAGTGCAAGTGTACTTGGTGCGCTCATGCTTGGAGCGCCCGCGCTCAATGCACTTATTGTTTTGCAAGCAGTTCTTGCAAATTTATTTGTCGCCAAACAAACCGTACTTTTTGGCCTTTTGGTTACCTGCACCGATGCTTTTGCCGTTGGCTGTGGCCTTACACTCAACATTATTCAAGAATATTATGGGCGCCCCGCAGCACGTCGCGCCATTATAATCAGTTTTGCCGGTCTCGTCTTTTTTATGGTGATGGCAGTATTTCAGCAATGGTATGCTCCGGCTTTTCAAGATATTTTTCATGCACACTGGCGCATCCTTTTATGTGCAACGCCACGCATCGTGCTTGCCTCGGGCATAGCGTATGTATGCGCACAATTTACTGATTATTATGTATATCAATATGCACAAGCGCGACGCTTACCATTTATCTGGCGCAACTATAGCTCACTCATTATTTCGCAACTAATCGACACCGTACTTTTCAGTGTTATTGGCCTCTGGGGCATTGTTGATGCACTTGCGCAAGTCATCATATTTAGCTACGCCATTAAGCTCATCACGATTATCATCGCAACACCTCTGGTGAGCTTCGCGCGACGATTTATACAACAACCACATTAATTATA
>CAYSPS010000005.1:0-10084 GCA_964432975.1 uncultured Pseudomonadota bacterium
GTTCCAATGTGGCCGTACACCCTCTCAGGCCGGCTACCCGTCATCGCCTTGGTGAGCCATTACCTCACCAACTAGCTAATAGTACGCAAGCTCATCCTTTAGCGATAGCAAAGAGGCCATCTTTCTCCCGTAGGACGTATGCAGTATTAACCTCGATTTCTCGAGGGTATTCTCCACTAAAGGGTAGATTCTCACGCGTTACTCACCCGTCTGCCGCTGTACTCATTCCGAAGAACTTTCCCGCTCGACTTGCATGTGTTAGGCACGCCGCCAGCGTTTATTCTGAGCCAGAATCAAACTCTCCATCACAAAACTTGTTTAAAATCAAATGATGACGGAATCACTCATTCAATGCGGGCACATAAAGCTTTTATGTATTTCAAAGAACAAATTTTTAATTAACCACTCACTTTTTTTAATACATTTTGTAGCATATTATGACATTTTCAGTTTGTCAAGAACTTTTTCTCGAAAAACGAACCACTCGACATAAACCGGAACCAAAAATGTCATATTTTCTACGAAAGTATACTTATACTATAAAAGCTTTTTGCACTTGTCAAACATTTTGTTTGAAAAACTAAACTTTTTTATTTTTGTGATCCACAGCATATGTGCATCAAACTTAATTTGAATAAACTTGGTTAAAATTTATTCATTATTTGGCACACCAAACTGCTTTTTGACATGCTCAAGCCAATTGGCATAAAAAGTTTCTTGTGAAACACCGACAATTTTTTCAAAGTTTCCAAA
Organism: uncultured Pseudomonadota bacterium; assembly: GCA_964432975.1. Taxonomy (GTDB): domain Bacteria; phylum Babelota; class Babeliae; order Babelales; family UBA12409; genus CAYSPS01. Next base: position 754 of record CAYSPS010000005.1, read on the forward strand.
ATCACGCACAAGCGCAGGAATTGCTGACATGCCATGTCGTTGAACAAGAAACTCTACTAAACTATATGCGCATTGGCCGTGAAAATTACTGAGATAATCAAATTGATTTAACGTCAAAACTTGCCCAGTGGAAACAGCTAATTTAAGCTTTTCTTCATATGATGGTATAAGACGGCCACCAAAGGCTTCATACAAACCAAAACCATAATAAAACCACTCTGGCAGCGATTGTTTTTTAGAAATATTGTGCATTAATGCTTTTGTAATAGGTGACCCAAGAAACGAAATACTACTTTGATAGTCGTGCTTTGGGCCGGAATTTGTTGGCGAAACAAGATAAACATTCCCATCGTTACGTTCACCACAAACGATCAAACTTGGCATCGATGCAGCAAAACCAAAATGTTTATGATACGCGTCGACTGATGGAAATACAAAAATATTTATTTTGTCAGCTGGCATAAAAGCTAAATCTTTGGTTACCTGCTGATATACGTCCTCTGAGCGTTTTACAATATCTGGAATTGAAACATCTTCTTGCTGACTAAACACGTTAAAGTGTTCCGATTCTTGCCTGAGCGCAAAGCCAGCTGGAATATCACCGGCACAAAAAACTTTGCTTAAAAACGCGCAAACAACAAAGAGCAAGCTATAATTTTTCACAAAATTCTCCTCAAAATTCTGGCATTCTTCACACTTTAATTAAAGCGCGATTATTGTCAACGACCTGATTGAGCCAATTTATCCTTAATCTCTTGCCATTCCTGACGTAGCTTTATGGCTGTTTCAAAATCAAGTGCTTCAGCTGATTGTTGCATCTGTTCTTCAAGCTCAACAATTTTTTCAAGAAGCTTAGTGCGCGAAAGTTTTTTTGAAATCTTTTTCAATGTTGGCGACGCTGCAGCAATAGCTTGTTGCAGTGAACTAATACTTTTTACCACATCGCGTTTCACCGTTTGTGGCGTAATATTATGTTTCTTGTTATACGCTATCTGCAGTTCACGTCGACGATTGGTCTCCTCAATCGCTTCGCGCATTGAGCCAGTTATTTTATCAGCATATAACAGCACACGTGACTCAACATTGCGTGCTGCACGTCCAATGGTCTGCACAAGCGATCGCTTATCACGCAAAAATGACTCTTTATCTGCATCCATAATGGCAACAAGGCTGACTTCGGGCAAATCAAGCCCTTCACGCAATAAATTTACTCCAACAAGACAATCAAAAACTCCCGTGCGCAATTTATGCAAAATCTCAGTTCGCTCTGGCGTTTTAATTTCGCTGTGCAAATAACATACTTTTATGCGCTCATCTTCAAGGTAATCTGCAAGCTCTTCGGCCATCTTTTTGGTCATCACCGTCACAAGTGTACGATAGCCGCATGCGGCGGTTGCCTTAATTTGCTCGAGCAAATCTTTAATTTGATTCGTGCGTGAGCGAATTTCAACAACTGGATCCACCAAACCGGTTGGACGAATTATTTGTTCAACCACGTGATTACTGCGCGTAAATTCATATTCACTCGGCGTAGCTGAGACAAAAATAACATCAGAAAGTTTTCGTTCTATCTCATCAAAATTTAATGGACGATTATCAAGCGCTGATGGCAAACGAAAACCATACTCAACAAGAGATTTTTTGCGTGACTGATCACCAACGTACATGCCGCGCAATTGCGCAACACTCATGTGCGATTCGTCAATCACACATAAAAAATCTTTTGGGAAAAAATCCAGTAAACAAAATGGTGCTTGCCCGCGAGTTCGACCATCAAAATGTACTGAGTAATTTTCAATACCATTGCAATAACCGTACTGTTCAAGCAATTCAAGGTCATGCGTTACACGACGCGATAATCGGTCTGCATATAATGGATTTTTAATTTTGGGCACATAGTCTGCAAGCTCCTGTTTGATACTGGCAAGCGCTGCATGCTTTTTGTCTTGTGTCGTCACAAAGTGTTTTGCCGGAAACACAACAATGTTGTCGATTTTTTCTATCACATTATTATTTTTGCGATCAACCCAAAACATTTCTTCTATGCGATCACCAAACAATTCTATACGCAACTTGTGTTTGTAGTATGGCACATACACGTCAATGGTATTGCCAAGCACACTAAACGTACCCGCCTGTTGTTTTGCGTCATTACGTTCGTACTGAATAAAAATTAATTTATGAATAAGTCCTTGGCGCGAAATTTTTTCGTTAACCACAAGCGGCAATGCAAGTTCGCGATAATCAGCCGGATTACCCAGCGAGTAAATACACGAAACCGATGCTACAACAACAACATCGGGCCGACTCATGAGCGAAGCAGTTGCTTCGATGCGCAATCGCTCTATCTCCTCATTTACTTTTGTTTCTTTGGGAATATAAATATCTTGGGCAGGTAAATACGACTCGGGTTGGTAATAATCATAGTAACTGACAAAATAACAAACTTTGTTTTCTGGAAAAAACTGATAGAACTCTTCATATAATTGCGCCGCCAATGTTTTATTGGGCGAAATTACGAGCACCGGTTTTTTGTACTGCGCAATAACATTTGCAAGCGTAAACGTTTTGCCAGAACCTGTCACACCCATTAATACCGATTTTCCCGGACGGCCGGAACATAGATTTTTTATTGCAGCTGGTTGACTGCCAGCAGGCTTGAACGGTGCGTGTAATGTAAACATGAGATTAAAAGCCCCCATCACTTGTTTTTAGTATAACAAAAGCTAGAAATTCTCACAAAAATTACACCCACGCACAAATTAATTACATACGCGTTGCGTACGGCAATATCTTTTTTGAATAGCGCGCGCAAGCGCACTTTTGGTATATTCCCGCGCATAAAAACCAAAATTTGCTGCGCCAGCCACTCCTGAAGCAACAGTAACCGTTTTGCTCAGTGGCGTTGTTGCATAAAAACCGGCTGGCGCACGTACAGTAACTGAATATGTTCCACTGCTCAGATTCGTAAATAAATAATTACCATCACCAACGCTCGTTTGTGTTGTTGTTGTTCCGGCAGCATTTTTAAGTGTTATCGTTATTCCACCCATACCAACATCTTCAAATGCCTTGGTCCCATCTCTTGCCGAAGTATAAAATACGCTGCCAGAAACACTATTCTCCATTTGCATACCAAAATTAGCAGCGCCGGCACCCGTCGCCGTTGCTATCGTCACCGATTGCGTCAAGGAAGAAACAGGGGCGCACCGTGCTGGCTTTGTCGCAACAACAGAATAATTTCCCTCACTGACAACATTAAACGCATACACCCCATCAGACGCTGCAGCAGTTTGTTTGAGTGTTGTTCCTGCCGCGTTTTTTAATGCGATGGAAGCTCCTTGTTTACCACGTTCATTAATTCCTTGCCGCTCGCTTGCTGATACATCAAAAAATACTCTCCCTGTTATGGTATTAGGTAGCTGCAAACCAAAATTTGCAAATGCTGATTGTTGTGCTGTAAGGGTCACTGTTTTACTTATTGTAGCAGTCGTATACCCCGTATAATTAGAAATTGTCACACTATATGGACCAGGAGCCAGAGAAGAAAATGCGTAATAACCATTACCAGCAGTTGTTGTAGAAGAGATGCCATTTGAACCGGTTAATGTTACCGTAACTCCACCAATACCTGGCTCATTAAATTGTTGATGTCCCCCGGCACTATAATCAAGCCACACAACACCAACAACGCTATTTACGGGTGCAACGCCAAAATTTGCCGCGCAAACATTTCTCGATACAAGATCAACTGTTCGCTGCGATCCAGCAGTGCAATAAAATCCACTTCCTGTTGTCGCTTGTACACTATATATCCCGGCTGGGATATTCGTAATTTTATACAACCCTTGAGCATTACTCGTCGCTTTCGCAACGACGTTGCCAGCAAAATTTCTCAACGTCAAGCTAACCCCTGGGCGCCCCAGTGCATTACGCTGTTGTACTTGATCGCCATTGAGATCGTTAAATACTATCCCGCTCACTGTGCAACATTCTTTTTTCCCAAAATCACAGTTTGCAACTCCAACTGACGGATTTAAACATGCTGGCTGCGTCGTCAATTCAGTCGCGCCATAGCCGGTAGGATTTGTTGATTTTAAAATAAAAAACTGGGGTTCACTGGTAAGGTCGCGGCTAAAAGTATAATTCCCATTTGCCTGAGAAAACGTTGAGGCAATAAGTGTTACACCAGTCTCATTATATAAATACACTGGTTGGGCATTTAAACCAATACCAATATTTTGATACGCATCAGCATTGTTATCATTAAATACGGTACCACTCAAAGTCCCTATCGCCTGAAAGCCAAAATTAACGGTTAAGTGCGCAGCCCCGGTTGTTATGCCAACCTCAAGAGGTGTCGTATTGGCATAACCGCTCACAGAATCACATACTACCAAATAGTTTGTTCCCGAGGGTAAACTCGAGACATCTATTTGATATGCCCCATAAGCATCTGTAAGTGTTTCTTGAATAACGACTTCAGACGTATTCTTGAAGCTCACTTTTGCATTACGAATGCCTGACTCATTATGATCTTGTATACCGTTGCCATTTACGTCATTAAACACTATTCCAGAAAGTTGCGCACTGAGTTTTAAACCAAAAATCACATTAATCGCTTGACCGGCAACTAAATCAGCCGAAATAGTAGTCGCCGTTGTCGTAACAAATCCAGTTGGTACCGTTACCGCTATGCTATATGTTCCAAGTGTCGTCAATGAGGTAAATTGAAACTCACCATGCGTATCAGTCGTTGCAACTGTTGTGCCACCTCCAGGGGCAGTTAAGGTCACCTGTATACCAGCCATACCTGGTTCATTGACCGCTTTCAAACCATCGCCATTCAAATCATTAAATACGGTTCCGCCAATAGTGCCCTGCGCTTGAAACCCAAAATTCGCAATCGGAGAACTTGGAATATTAACCGTTTGTGTTGTTGGCGTTGTGGCATTAAAACCCGTCGGCGCTGCTGCTGTAACCGTATAATTTTCTGAGGTAGTCAACGCTGGAAATGAATATACGCCATGAGCTAAAGACGTCGTCGTTGCGATGACGGTTGATGAACTATTGCGCAATGTTAATGCAACGCCGCTCAAGCCAGGCTCATTGACTTGCATTGTACCATCGCCATTCAAATCTTGAAATACAACACCAGACACAATAGTATTTGATGAAAAACCAAAATTTGCGCTTGCTGAACTACCAGTAGGAACGGTTATTGCACGCGATGTTGGTGTCGTGGCAACAAAGCCACTTGGTGTTGTAACTGAAATGGTGTAATTACCAGCAGGTACTGAAGAGAAATTATACCCGCCAGCACTTCCTGTGGTGGTTGATCCAATGCCCGCCAGTGCCACGCTCACGCCACCTATTCCCCCCTCACCACTATCTTGGGCGCCATTTGCATTCAAATCATTAAACACGGTTCCTGAAACCGCCCCTTGCCCTTGAAATCCAAAGTTGGCCGATGCCGATCCACCAGAATAAAATGTTACCACACGTGAAGTCGGTGTCGTTGCGACAAACCCGCTTGGTGTGCTCGCTGTCACGGTATAGGTACCCGGAGTTTTATTAAGAAATTGATAATCACCATTAACTGACGTTGTCGTAGAATCTGAATCAGATAAGTCTACGGTCACACCCGCTAGGCCCGGTTCATCAACTTGTTTCATACCATCACCATCAAGATCATTAAATATGTTGCCGGTAATCGCACCATTTGCTTGCAAACCAAAACTCGTTGATACGGAACCACCAGAAACGAGAGTAACTGGACGCGTAGTTAATGTTGTTGGTGTAAAACCGCTTGGAACCGTTATTTCGACAGTATATGTTCCTGGCGTTATCGATGGAAATATATAACTACCATTACTATCAGAAACTGTGGTCGTAACCGTCGTTGAACCACTTTTAAGCGTAACCGTTACTCCCACAACGCCCGGCTCGCCCAATTCCTGAATTCCGTCGCCATCCAGATCATCAAAAACTGTTCCAGAAATTACCCCCTGTGCTATAAAACCAAAATTCGCGCTTGATGATCCACCAGAAGCAACAGATATTGCCTGCGATGTTGCTGTTGTTGGCACATAACCAGAGGGAGTTGTTGCACTCACGATATATGCTCCTGGACTAACTGTTGTAAACGTGTATGCGCCCCCTACGCCGGTTGTTGTACTCGTTGAGCTACTCCCTGATGTCAAGGTAACAGTAACACCCGTGATACCACCTTCGGTTAAATCTTGTATCCCGTTGCCATTTTCATCCTGAAAAACAACGCCAGAAACTGCACCTTTAAGTTGAAAACCAAAATTGGCAGAACCCGAACTGCTTGCTGTTGGCAGTGTAACTATCTGCGATGTCACCGTTGTTGCAACGTAATTTGTAAGTGCTGCCTGCGAGGTATTGATAGAAATGGTATATGTTCCCGTTGCTAATCCAGTAAATTGATAGGCACCTAAAACACCCAGTGCGCCAGTCCCATCATCGGTAACATATGTTTCCGTTGACAAGTCTGGTTTTGTTAAAGTAACAGTAATACCCGCCAAACCAACCTCGCCGCCGTCCTTAATACCATCCCCATTGGTATCAACAAATACAATGCCAGAAATAGTTGATTCCTGCTGAAAACCAAAATTTATTGTTGTACATGCACTTGATGTTACCGAAATTGTTTGCGTAAGATTGGTTGTCGGTACGTATCCAGCAGGTGTTGTTGCCGTCACCGTATACGTATTTGGTGTTAATCCAGATTTTGAATATGCACCATTTGCATCGGTTATCGGCTCATCAATAAGGGTCGACCCTTGCTTAATCGTAACCGTAACACCAGCAATTCCCGCTTCACCGCTTGCCTGAATTCCGTTACCATTTAAATCATTAAATACGGTACCATTTACCGCACCCGTAGTAGAATTAAGATAGCGCAATACCACGTACAAATCGGAAGACACACCACATACTGCAATCGTACCGCATGTTTGAATCACAAGTGAAGAAGCAACATCATTGGTCCCCACATTCGTTCTCACAATGCCCCCAGAACCAAATGCTGAATCAAGAACTCCTGTCGTTGTATAGCGAACTAACCCAATATCATTGCCACCTTCACCAGCCACGAGAATTCGCGAATTGGTAGTGTCATATGCTACTGCCATGGCACCGTACGGACTCATGCTTCCACCATTTACCGGAGTGATAACAATACCGCTTAAATTAAATGTAGTATCAAGTTGCCCAAACGTGTCTAAACGAACGGTTGCAAAGTACCACGGTGCACCAGAGCGTGCAATACCTGCAGCAAGAATTTTACCATCCGGTTGCAATGCTATCGCATTGGCAAAGTTGATACCACTAGTAGCTGGAACAAGTTTGATTCCACCGGTCCCAAATACGGGATCTAATGTTCCAGTTGTATCTAAGCGAATAAATGCAAATTGATCGCTTGCACGACCAGCAACAACAATGTATTGGTCTGCAGATTGCACAACAACACCATGGGCAACTTGCGTGCCACTGCCTACCGGTGGCGTCACATACCCGGCTCCGCCACCAAATGTCGCTGTATCCAAAACACCAACGGACGTATAACGAGCAATAACAAATTTATTATTCCCCACACCAGCAACAACAATCTTGCCATCCGCTTGTATTGCAATCCCATAGGCAATGTCAGTTGTGTTTACAGCAATTTTTTTTGTTACATACCCAACACCATTAAATGTAGTGTCAAGAGCACCGGCCGTCGTATAACGGGCAACCAAAAGAGATGTCCGTTGCCCCCCACCAGTTAATGCATAGCCCGCAACAACCAACCGCCCATTGCTATCAAGTGCAGCGGCATAGCCAGCAGCAGCACTTCCCACGAGTGTTGTTGTTTTTCCTAGTGTTCCATAACTCGTGTCAATCGTTCCATTGGTATTATAGCGAACGATACCAATATGGGGCACACCTCCCACACGTGCTTCGCCAACCGCAATTAATTTCCCATCACCCTGCTCAACCAGTGCATGACCAAACTCTATACCTGCATCAAATGTCGTTGTAACATAGCCAACGCCATTAAAGCTCGTATCCAAATCACCGAGAGCTGCCCATAAAGAGCAATAACTTCCCACAATCAACAAAAAAAAATTTTTATCGATCTTCATAAAATCCCCTCTTTAAAAAGCTGCACCAAATGAACACCAGACTGCCCACTGCTCAAGAGCTGTTTTTATTTTCCGTGGCCAACAGTTTGCTCTCACATAAATACGTGGTGCAAATTCATATGAAATCCCTAATCCCATCATGACAGGAAAATCATGTTGTTTTCCGTGATACGCAAGAGCGCCATAGATCTTGTGTGTATGTGTGCGCGGATGGGCCGCCGAGCAGCTATTCAAATCTGTTGATTTTAACGGCGTACACGATGTCGTGCTGCTTACGGCATTTGTACCATCAACTGATTGAGAAATATTGGCCGTTGGCGAGCAACTCAACGCCGGATCGCAACCAGAAGCAAGATTATAGATATAATAATTATCACAAAAACAGGTGGTACACATATTAATAGATTCACGATCGCGCCACCAAAAATTATATCCAACTTCGATATGATGCTGTGCATGTTCATAATGCAGAGCAGCCCAAAGATCAATCGTACTTCCGAGTGTTACTCGTACATCATGGGTACATAAATTAATTGCCGGCAACGTATTAAATTGTTGCGCCTCAGTTACCAGTAATAAATATCGTGACCAATCACCATTACACGTCAAATCAAATGAGCGCCGTTCGTTATTGGCAAACGCATAGCAATAGCGCACATCAGTCAATACGGTCCATTGTCTGTTATCATGATCAGCAAATAGTACACTTGCATTTAGCCCACCGCCAATACGAGCATGTACGGTACCAACGAGCGGCTCGAATAAATAACATGAACATGGCTTATTACCTGTTGGAATCGACGTACATGCATAAAGACCAATATGTTTTTTTAAAGTCCGCACCAAATCATAACCAAGCTTGATGTAAATATCATCAAGACCGTCTTGCGTTAACCAGCCATCGGCAATTTTACCAGCAGTCCATTCTGGATTATTAAATGCATCAAGAAATGTTTTGATATTATCAACCGCACCCAAACAGGTACTTGCCTCATGCAAATTCATAGCATGTCGTACATGCACAACCGCCGTATTCAAACTTAACCAGGTGTATGGCAATGCACGGTGTAAATCAAAAAAACATTGAAGCTGCGCACCAGATCCCGCATGCTGCGCATCCGCTCCCGCTGTTCGAACGCCGGCATCGTCAGCGCCGTGTACAGGGCGCTGACGATGCCGGC
>CAYSPS010000005.1:10094-21746 GCA_964432975.1 uncultured Pseudomonadota bacterium
AAATTGTCACCCCTGACGTGTAATATTGCTGCGAAATCGTGTTATTCTCTTCATCTTCGTCATAACTCCCCATTAACCCAAGCCATATCGAGCAAATGTCTCCTAACCCATCTTGTCGAACGCGCGCACATGAACTATTGTTTGGCAAAAAATATGCTGCCAATGCCCTTGATTTAATCGATCGTTGATAAAAGGGTTTTACAAATAATGTACACGGAAAATCTTGCCCTTTAACATGAAAAATTTCATAATTTGTTAGCGCTAGTTCATAGGTAGAATCACTTGAAATTTGCCGCGGCATAAAAAAAGAATAGGAATACGCATGCGTTATTTGGCACCAACACCACACGCACACCATTCCCAAAACAAACGTGCGCCTCACCATTCTTCTCCTTAAAAAGAATTTTCTCTATCCCATCATAGAAAGTTGGGCGTAAATAACAATATCGCCGCTCCAAGCGACATTAGGTCCATACTAAACATCGCATTTTGACGATTATGCCGTTTTTTGTTATAGTTAGGTATGTGAAATAATAGTTTAACCTCTACAACCTCTTGGTTATGTCTTTTCTTGTAATCAAGAGCAGTTACCAGAATTTCAAGGAGTTTTTTCTTTTATGGCAAAAAAAGTTCTTAAGCCATCGGCTTTTGCACAAGCACGTGTTATTGAGACACCTGCGTATGACTTAAGCGATGAGCAACGGCAAGAATTATCAAACCTGTATGATGAAACCAGTGCTGTTGTCAAAGAAGGCAAACTTATCACTGGCGCAGTACTTGCAATCGATGAAAATGGCGTCTTAGTTGATATCAATTACAAATCAAATGGTTTAATCCCACACTATGAATTTTCTGAGCATGAACTTAAGGGTATTAAACTCGGCGATGCCATTGATGTTATTATTGCCGAACTGGAAACGTTAGAAGGCGCCGTTAGTTTATCATATGAAAAAGCAAAAGCACTCAAGGCGTGGGAAAAAATCACCAAACTCTTTGAAGAAGGAAAACCTGTTGAGGGTATCGTTACGCATACGGTCAAGGGTGGTTTGAGTGTTGATATTGGTGTTCCAGCATTTTTACCTGGATCACAAGTAGATATTCAGCGCGTCGCCGATTTCAATCAATTTATCGGACAAGCAATTACGGCTGACATTATCAAAATCAACAGAAAACGTGGCAATGTCATTATTTCACGTCGTAAGTATTTGTCAGATCAACGTGCAAATGCACGTAAAAAAGTTCTTGAAACGATGCATGAAGGTAGCATCACGCAAGGTATTGTTAAAAACATTACCAACTATGGTGCGTTTATTGATATCGGTGGCGTAGACGGATTATTACACATCACTGACATGACCTGGGGACGTATTAGTCACCCAAGTGAGATTCTTAAAGTTGGTGATACCGTCACGGTCAAAATTCTCACTATAGACAAAGAAAATAATAAGATCTCTTTGGGCATCAAACAGCTCACAGAAAATCCATGGCTTACGCTCGATCCATCTATACAAGTTGGTTCGATCATCAAAGGCAAAATTTCCAGCATTCCAGACTATGGACTCTTTGTTGAAGTTGCCCCGGGCGTTGAAGGGCTCGTACACATTTCAGAAGTCTCCTGGGTTGATCGTGTTGATAACCTCAGCAGTCGATACTCTGTTGGAGGAACTATCGAAGCGCTCGTCGTATCGCTTGATAAAGAAAATCGCCGCATGTCATTAAGTATCAAACAACTGCAGGAAGATCCTTGGAAATCGGTTAAGGATAAATTTACCGTTGGACAGCATATTAAAGGACCAATCACAAATATCACCGACTTTGGCGTATTTATTCAACTCATGCCAGGCGTCGATGGATTGGCACACGTGTCAGATCTGTCTTGGACTGAGCATATTGATCATCCAGGAACGCTCTATAAAAAAGGCGAGGATATTGAGGCAGTTATTTTGAGTATCGACGAAGAAAACAAAAAAATATCGCTCGGTATCAAACAATTGCAAACCGATCCGCTCGACACATTTATGCAAAAATATCACATCGGCGACATTCTTGACGGTGAAGTCAGCAAATACGCCAATATTGGTATTTTCGTTAAACTCGCCGATGGAATCGAAGGCCTTGTGCACAACAATGAACTTGTCACCAAAGATGGCAAGAAATTTACGCGCGAAGGTGAACAACTTGATATGGGCACAAAACGCCAGTTCCGCTTAATTAACATTAATAAAGAAGATCGCAAAATTGACGTTTCAACCATTCTTGAGCCGGTGAAGGCGGCACCGCACAAAGAAGTGGCACCGCGCCAGCAACAAATGCAACCGCGCAAAAAGCCGACCCCTGCACCTCGGGCAAAATCACAATTACAACTTGCGCTTGAGAAATTCGAAAAACGAGACGAAAAAGATAATGAAAATACATAGGAAAACACCATGATGGAACAAACACTTGCTATTATCAAACCAGATGCCGTTGGCGCTGGAAACACAGGTAAAATTATCGATATTATCGAATCTAAGGGATTCATAATCGATCGTATCGAAAAAGGCCTTTTGAAAAAAGAACTTGCCGAAATTTTTTACGAAGCCCACAAAGAAAAGCCATTTTTTAATGAACTTGTTAATTTTATCTCATCAGGCCCCATTGTCGTGATGTTATTGCGCAAAGACAATGCAATTGCAGATTGGCGCGCACTCATGGGAAGTACTGATCCACAAAAAGCAGAAAAGGGGACGCTGCGTAATTTGTTTGGTACTGATATTACACACAATGTTGTACATGGCGCAGATTCTCCCGAAAATGCTGCGCGAGAAATCACCCTCTTTTTTGGACCAGCAGATACTGCATCTGAGGATACCTGTAGCTGCGGTTGCTCATAGCAATTTATTAAGCATCTTTTTTCAAGACGAGGACTCTTTAGTCCTCGTCTTTTTTTATACAAGTTGTGCTACACTAAAAATGGTCATTCATAAAGGGAGTCTCATGATGTCAGCAGAAAAAAAGGGTTCTTTGGAAGTTATTTGTGGTTCAATGTTTTCAGGAAAAACAGAAGAACTTATTCGTCGTCTCAAACGTGCGCAATATGCAAAAAAAATGGTACTTGCTTTTAAGCACAGTTTAGATAAGCGTCGTGAGCTTGAATATGTTGCTTCGCACAATGGTGAAAAGCTCGCCGCCATCGCCACAGATAATATCGACATCATGCGCCGGTTTGTTACCAACAATACCGATACTATTGGTATTGATGAGATTCAATTTTATTCAGAAGAAATTTTAGATTTTGTGCTCGAGCACGTCGAGGCTGGTAGACACGTCATTGTTTCTGGACTTGACCTAGATTTTCGCGGACTCCCTTTTAGTCACATGCCCACGCTCATGGCAATTGCAGATTCTGTTACCAAGCTTAAAGCCATTTGTATTCGCTGTGGTGCCGAAGCGCATTTTTCGCAACGCATTATTAATCAACAACCGGCAAAATTTGATGACCCTATTATTATGATCGGCGCACAAGAATGTTACGAAGCTCGCTGTCGTTCATGCTTTGAGATCGACAAACCTGTGCGCATATGCGTCCATCAACAACGCACGCGCAATCAAATGACGGTGTGATGAGCAAAACAAAAATACTGTACTGTTGTTCAAACTGCCAGCACGAGACCATCAAGTGGCTTGGGCAATGTCCCAATTGCCAAGATTGGAATACCTTGTGCGAACAACATGTGACACCCGCACGCGCACACACGTCAAGCAAGCCAATTGAACTCGCACCGTTGAGCAATCACATCAAAAATTCATGTACGCGAATTGTTTCAAACATACACGAGTGGGACCGCGTTCTTGGCGGCGGTATTATGCCTGGATCTTTTTTGCTTCTTGCTGGCGATCCCGGTATTGGCAAATCAACACTGCTCCTGCACATTGCATATCAGCTTACTCAACATCATCGTGTGTTGTATTTTTCTTCTGAAGAATCTCTTGAGCAACTTGCAACACGTGCGCACCGTACCAATACACTCAGTGAAAATTTATTATGCTCTGACAACGCCAATCTTGATGAAATTATTGCAAGCGCCATTACGCACAAGCCAGACGTGCTTATCATCGATTCGATTCAAAATTGTTTTTTACCAGATACGACCACAACTCATGGGAGTATTTACCAACTGCGCGAGGCTGGTTTTCGTCTCATGCGCATGGCAAAAGAGCACACGATCGCCATTATCGCAACTGGTCATGTTACTAAAGATGGTTTTGTTGCCGGCCCAAAAACATTAGAACATATGGTCGATGGTGTTTTTTATTTACATGGTGAAGACAAATGGCAAGCACGTATTTTACGCTCGGTTAAAAATCGGTTTGGTTCTATTAATGAGGTTGGTTTTTTCTCGATGAATGAAGATGGACTGCAAGAGATTCCCAATATTAATCAGCATTTGCTGGCCGAAAGCAGCCATGCACCAGGCACGGCAATCATTAGCACTATTGAAGGCTCTCGTCCGCTGTTAGTAGAACTACAAGCACTTACGATTGCTTCAAAATTTGGCGTCCCCCAGCGTGTAATTACCGGCGCTGATCACAAACATGTTATGCTCATTGCAGCAATTATTGAAAAATATTTGCCGATTAAACTAAGTTCTCACGATATTTTTTTTAAAGTAAGTGGCGGATTAAAAATCAAAGACTGCGCAGCAGATTTGGGCATCGCATGCGCATTAATTTCAAGTTATACGCAACAACCATTGCCAGAAAAAGCACTCACCTTGGGTGAGATTTCACTCAACGGCCGTATTAAACCAGTTAATTACGGCGACACGCATGTCAATGAAGCAGAAAAATTTGGCATGCATACATTGCTCATGTCACATCAGCAAAAAACCCAAACCAAACTTGCTACAAAAACTTTCACGCACATGTATGAGCTTGCAGAGCTTTTTAGTACACAAGAGATCTCTTAAAGCGTGATTAAATGAATAATTTAAGCGCATTAGAAATAAACATTTTTTGCGTTATACTTTTTGCAATACAAATACTTGTTATTGCAAAAAAACGTACGTTACGCTACCCGAGATTCAAGTAATTTTTAATACAAGGAGTGTGCATGAGCGTGCAAATGGCACATCAGGCAAAGCCAGCAGTACAACTGAATGTGACCCATACCGTTGACGAATACGTTGAACAAAGTGATTGGCGTGTACAGGAAAATAGTAATGAAGGATATAGTTCTTCGGGGCTTTTACTCCACACCGCTGGTGCAGTAATCAGCAAATACTTACTTGAAACAGTGTATCCCCCAGATATCAAAGATGCGCATGTGCGCGGATACTTTCACATTCACGATTTAAGCAATGGCCTTGTGGGATATTGTGCTGGTTGGTCACTTAAAACGCTTCTGCTGCGTGGCTTTAGCCAGGTACCGCTCAAAGTAGAAAGCAAACCTGCCAAGCATTTAAGTACCGTTGTACATCACATGGTTAATTTCATCGGTTGTTTGCAAATGGAATTTGCTGGCGCACAAGCGTTTTCAAGCGTTGATACGTTATTAGCCCCCTTTGTTAAAGTAGATAAATTATCATTTAAAGAAGTCAAACAATGTATTCAACAGCTCATTTTTTCACTTAATATTCCGAGCCGGTGGGGCTCACAAACGCCTTTTTCAAATTTCACCTTTGACTGGGTAGTGCCAGAAGACTTAAAAAATGATCGTGCCATCGTCGGTGGTAAGCCGCAAGCTTTTACGTATGGCGATTGCCAGCATGAAATGGACATAATTAATAAGGCATTTTTAGAAATCATGTCTGAAGGTGATGCAATTAATCGTATTTTCACATGGCCGATTCCAACCTATAACATTACTAAACAGTTTAATTGGCATTCAGAGAATGCTGATTTGCTTTTTGCCGTTACCGCCAGATACGGACTCCCCTATTTCCAAAATTATGTTGGCTCAAACTTAGACCCGCGCAGCATTCGTGCAATGTGTTGTCGCCTAAATCTTGATCAAACACAACTCATTCAGCGCCCCGGTGGCATGTGGAGCATCGGCGATGCAACCGGCTCAATTGGTGTGGTTACACTCAATCTCAATCGCTTAGGATATGAAGCACACAATCAAGAACATTTTTTTGAACTTGTTATGTCTTACATGGAACTTGCAAAACAAGCGCTTGAAATCAAACGCACACTGATTGGCGAAAATCTCGCCCGTGGTCTCATGCCCTACACTAAAGCATATTTGGGATCGTTTCATAATCACTTTTCAACAATTGGTCTGTGTGGCATGAATGAATGCTGCCGCAACTTGCTTGGCACAAGCATTGTATCAGACAAGGGCACTGATTTTACGATTAAGACACTGAATTTTATGCGCACGCAGTTATTGAAATTTCAACAAGAAACAGGAAATTTGTACAACTTGGAAGCAACACCTGCTGAGGGCGCCAGCTATCGCCTGGCACGCTGCGACAAAAAAGCACATCCATACGTCATTACTGCTGGCAATGACCAACCCTATTTGACGAATTCGACACAACTGCCGGTTGGCGCTACGGATGATTTATTTCTTGCGCTTGAACACCAAAATAAGATTCAACCGCTTTACACTGGTGGCACTATTTTTCACACATTCTTGGGCGAACGTATGCGTTCCGGAGAAACCTGTAAACTATTGGTAAAAAAAATTGCACATAATACGCAATTGCCTTACTTTTCAATCACACCAACATTTAGTATCTGTCGCAACCATGGATACCTTAAAGGCGAAGTTTCTATGTGCCCGCAGTGCCACAACACTACAGAAGTATTTTCACGCGTTTGTGGCTTTTATCGACCGGTCAGGCAATGGAATTTGGGTAAACAAGAAGAATTTAAAGACCGTATGACATTCAAACCCGCAACAAAAATGCAGATCAAAAAAGAATTTGTTGCGCTTATGTATAACGCACCACACTTAACTACCTATCTTGGAGCACACGCGTGATTATCAAAGGATTACAAAAACTCTCTCTTATTGATTTTCAACCATACCATTGCTGTGTCATTTTTACCGCTGGATGTAATTTTCGATGCAGTTTTTGTTCAAACCGCGATTTAGTACTTAATCCAGAAAAAATTCCAACAATTTCAAACGAAGAGTTTTACCAATTCTTGATTGATCATAAACAATGGCTTGACGCTGTATGCGTCTGTGGTGGTGAACCAACGATACACAAAGATTTGCCTGAACATATTGCCCGTATGCAATCTCTCGGCTATAAAGTAAAATTAGACACCAATGGCAGCAATCCAGACGTCGTACAAAAGCTGATTGACGAAAAATTAATCGATTATGTTGCAATGGATATTAAAGCGCCACTTGAACGGTATCATGAGATCATTAACGTCCAAATCGACACAACGCTGATTCAAAAATCAGTTGATGTGCTCATGCAAAATCGAGTGCCTTATGAATTTCGCACAACCGTGGTCCCAACGCTTATTGATGAACACGATTTTAAAAAAATTGGTCCATGGTTGCGCGGCGCCAAACGATATTATTTGCAACAATTTAGCAATAAAAGTTGCCTCAAACGCGCCCTTGAAAAGCTTGGCCCTTACCCATTGAAACGCATAGAAGAATTTAAAAAGATTCTGGAACCATACATAGAAGTAGTCGAAATCAGGAGTTGAGCATTCAATTTTAACAACAATAAGAAGTTGGAACACAGAAAAAGTACCGGTGAGGTGCTTGCAGGCACCTCACCGCGTTAAACTAAAAAAGATTACTCACCGGCTTCGTCAACGATTACTTTATCCAAATATTCAACAACCCTTGGATACTTTTCCTTGGCAGCATCACGTGCTTTTGTCAACCAGTCTTTAGGCGATCTATACGTAGCAAGTAAGGCATAAAGATCACCGTCATCAAGTATTACCTTGACAACTTCAAGTTGCCCACGCTTTGCAGCACGCCTAAACGATTGACCAATCCGATCAACCACAGTTTCTGGCGTTAAGAGCTGCTTGCGCTCGACCGGATTGGCAAGAATCGAGCGCACCTTACCCACATCCCCGGTCTTAGCCGCTTGGTCGAAATCATCCTTTACCCCGGCTTGAGCTATTCCACTCGAGAGTAACCCAATCGAAAGTAAAAACAGAAATCTTTGCATCTTCATAGACGCTCCTTTTTGGTTAAAAATAATTAAAAATACTACCATAATTAGGTTATCAAAATTAAATTCAGATAGTCAAGTATTTTAAAATTTTATTTCTTGAAAATTTCTACACTTTTATCTCAATAAGCATAGCCTTCAACGCTTGCTTCCGCTGAACATGTTTAAGTACAGTAAAAAATGGGGGTTCCTTATGCCAAAACTGTTTGTTTCACTCTTTGGTGCACCACAGCTAACACTTGAACAAACTATAACCTCAATGCAGCCACAGTGCGACGGGTTTCACTTGGATGTCATGGATTTGCACTTCGTGCCAAATCTGGCCTTAAGCCCAATCATGATCAATGAACTCGCACAACATATCAAAAAAGAACTTTTCGTGCATTTGATGGTTGAAAATCCAGAAAAAATTTTGCAAACATTAAGTTTGCCAGCTGGCACAATAGTCTCGGTGCACCGCTCAAGTACGCCAGATATTCACACATTGCTTAACCTGATATGTGCTCAACAATGGTTACCAAGCATCGCCCTTTCGCCAGAGGAACCACTTGATGATGCATTTTCGGTAATTGATCATATTAAACAAGTGCTTGTCATGTCCGTCGAACCAGGATTTTCTGGCCAAGAATTTATGCCGGAGATGCTTGAAAAAGTACAACTGCTTAATGACTATCGCACCCGACATCAGAAACATTTCCGGATTGCGATGGATGGTGGCATTAATGAAAAAAATATAAAAACAGCTATTAACGCAGGAGTTGATGACATTGTCATTGCATCAGCAATTTTTAGCAAAGATGATCCACTCGCAGCGCTTAAAGAATTACATGCGATATGTCAAAAAAAGAAATCCTGAAAAATACCTCAGACAAGTAAAGCCTTTTTGGCAGAGATTTTTTTGCCAAAAAATTTGCTGCCCAAAACAACAAATTTATCTGTCAGATCAGTCGAATAAAAAGACACGGTACCATTTTTTTGGAGCTGTTGTTCGATCTCTGAATGTCGTTGCAAATACTCTTTTAATTTTTGTGGCACCACGGTTGCTTCAGAAACAAGTATCACTCGTGAACCGAGTATTTTTTTAATTTTGCTTTCCAAAATACCATAGTGCGTACAACCAAGAATAACCGTATCGATATTCTTTTTTTTGAGGGGCGCCAAATATTTGCGCAAAATAAGTTCGGTTGCTTTACTCTTATGTTCACCCTCTTCGACAATCGGGACCAATAATGGACACGCTTTTTGAAAAACTTTTATTTGTGAACTCAGTTTAGTAACTTCTCGTACAAACGCCGCTGAACGCACGGTGCCTGCGGTGGCAATTACGCCAATTTTCTTATTTTTCGTTTTGGTCACCGCATCTTCTGCGGCAGGAATAAGCACACCTAACACTTTGACGTGCGGATATTTTCGCGGTACATATTCTTGCTGGATTCTGCGAAGCGCTTCGCTAGAGACGGTATTGCATGCAACAATAATTAAGCCACACTGGTGGGCACACAAAAAATCAACCGCTTGTTTGGTAAACTCATAAACAATTTCTGATGAACGTGTACCATATGGCGTGCGAGCGGTGTCGCCCAAATAGAGATAATCATATTCAGAAAGCTCTTTGACGATACCACGCAGAACATCGATGCCACCAAAACCAGAATCAAAAACGCCGATTAATTTGTTACGTTTTGTGACCATAAAAAATCGATCTCTAGAACAATTTGCTTTATCTTTTTCAAGTCTATCACGCGCATAGACAAAAACTGGCCTGCCCATTCGACCTGTCCGCCATCCAGCCGTCGCTCGCCGGAACAAGCTATGGCGGACAGGCCCATAGCTTTAGCGAAGAATGGCCTGCCATCCGTAGCTTTAGCAAAGGATGGTGCGCCTGGCAGGATTCGAACCTGCGACCTACGGATTAGAAATCCGTTGCTCTATCCTACTGAGCTACAGGCGCCACTCACATCTATTTTACACAAAACCAGCATAGGTTAAAACGCTACTTTTACAAGTAAGCCATATTACGATACGCTGTGAGAAATTTTTTAATTCATCAAAGGGTTATGCTATGAACTATACCACGCACAAGTTCGCACAATATCAAGAATTTATTCCCCAATTTTTATTGGGAATTTTATTTGTCATCAATGCGTTTATTTTTTGGCCCGGCCAAATGACGCCAGATAGCGTTGTTCAATACAAAACCGCGCTCACCGGACTTTATATAGATTTTCATCCACCTATGATATCAGTACTCTGGCGATTTTTGGACAAGCTTTATCCGGGTTCTGGCTTACTGTTTTTATTTCATCTCTTACTTTTTTATTTCGCCGCTGGAATCTTTACCGTAATCTTTAAAAGCAGTAAATTTCGCTGGTTTTATGCAATCCTTCCCCTAATCCCCCCGCTCTGTTTTTATTCATCAATGCTCTGGAAAGATATCGCATTCACATTCTCATATCTGTGCGTTGCTGCACTGCTCAGCTTTTTTATGGTGACACAAAAAAAGCCTTCGCTGATCATAACAATGATCATGCTTGCACTTTTATTTTATGGAACCGGTGCAAAATTTCAGGCAATGTATATAGCACCACTATTTTTACTTGGTTTTTGTACCATTTTTAATAAATATCAACTCACGATCAAAACTATTTTTTACACCGTTATTACATCGGTGGTATTTTTGACCAGTCTCACACTTTTTAATAACTATCTTGTCCCTGCAGAACGCCAAGGGCACGGTTGGCAACTCGTCAAGCTGTATGATCTTGCTGCCATCAGTCTGGATACACAACAACCAATATTTCCTGATTTTATTTTAAAAAATCCAGATTTTTCTCTTGCTCGCGTACAAGAAGAATTTAATTATGAAATGGCCAATGATATGGTCAGTTGCAAAAACCCACCACTCATCGTTGGTGCAAATGACGAACAGCGACAGCTGATTTTGCAAACCTGGTGTCACGCAGTGCTTGCTCATCCAATTTTTTATATGAAGCATCGCCTCAAACTCTTGTTCACGATGCTCAACAATCATCCGCTCAAAAAACTGGAAAGCCTCGACTTCAGCCAATATAAGGGCCTATCATGGTTTGCCCAACTACAAAAACCATGCACATCAGATAATAAATTCTCCGCCATAATGTGCATGATTGCATGCAAAATACTTCTCGGCCTTTTATGGCTTATACGGTTCCCCCTCAAAACCATTTTTATTGTACCCTTTTTAATTTTCTATTTTCTTCTCGGGCTGTTGAGCTTACGAAACACGCAAAAATACGCGCTTCCCCTGACACTGATGAGCGGTGCTGGGCTCCTACTCTTGTTTATCATGCTTTTTTTCTCTATGGCGAGCACCATTCGTTATGCCCTTTTTACCATCTGCATGTTCAATGCATGCCACGGATTTGCATACACCTGTTTTCGCTCACGTAAAACACCACGATCTACAATTATGCAAAACTGATATAATTAAGTTATAAGAAATGGAGTGTGATTTATAATGATTAAAAGTATA